>RFIU01000033.1 GCA_003695555.1 Alphaproteobacteria bacterium | reverse complement strand
GGTGTCAGAAACTGCGCCCCGGATCGAGACGACCGCCCCCACCTTCGCCGAGGTGGCGCCTCCGATCGGCGAGATCTATGCCAATCCGGCGGCGACCCAGACGATGCTGGACGACGCCCATTTCGATGTCGAAAGCTGGCTTGCCGACGAGCTGTCGCGGGAATTCTCGATCAAGGAATCGGCCGCCTTCCTGACCGGAGACGGCATCGACAAGCCACAGGGGCTGCTCGGCTATCCCACTGCCGCAAGTGATGATGCGAGCCGCCCATTCGGCACGCTCGAGCATCTCGCGACCGGCGTCGATGGTGATTTTCCGGCGAGCAGTCCGTCCGACATTCTGCTCGATCTCGTCTATGGCCTGAAGGCGGAATACCGCGCCAACGCCCGCTTCCTGATGAACGCCGCGACGCTCAACCGGGTGCGCAAGTTCAAGGACGTCGATGGCGACTATCTCTGGAAACCGGGGCTCGAAGCCGGCACGCCCAGCACCCTGCTCGGCTTTCCGGTGGTCGAGGCCGCCGACATGCCGGACATTGCGGCCGGGTCACTTGCGATCGCCTTCGGCGACTTCGCGCGCGGCTATCTGATCGCCGACCGCTTCGGCACCCGGGTGTTGCGCGATCCTTATTCCAACAAGCCCTTCGTCCATTTCTACGCAACCAAGCGGGTCGGCGGTGCGCTCGTCGATTCGCAGGCGATCAAGCTGATCAAATTCGCGATCGCCTGAGCCTGGAGCGTCACGCGCCAGCGTTGCCAGCGAACAGGTCTGGGCATGCCCCCGTAGGAACGGGGACATGGCCCGACCGAACGAGGGCGGAGTTTCGTCATTGCCGATGACCGGCCTTTCCTCCCCCCTGCCTTCCCGCCCGGCCGGTTACGGCCGCAGCGGCGGGACTCCGCCCTCACCTCGAGCCCTGACCTGCGGACAAGGACCGAATGCCGATGAGCCTGAGCCAGACGCATGCTTCGCGCGCCCCGATTCATCTGCTCGCGGGAAACGTCGCGGGCGGACCGCATCCCGACTTCATCGCGCTGATCGACGAAGGCGTATTGACCGGCACCGCGCATTCCGGCGCCCTGTTCGACGCCACCACCGGCGCGCAGGCCGATGGCGGCGACATCCGCATCTCGCTCGATCGCAATGGCGATCAACCGCTGCCCATCGAGCTCGTGCACTTCGACAAGGCGGCGGGACGGATCGAGCTCTATTGCCGCCTACCCGCGCTCGACGCGCTGGCCGATCCGGCCTGCTGGCTGTGGTGGAAACCGCGCACCGGCACGCTCACGCAACCGCCGGTGACCGACCCGCTCGGCGCACGGGCGGTCTGGGCGGGATACCACCTCGTCCACCATTTCGCGGATTTCACGAATTCCGTCGATGGCAGCCAGCCCTTCAATGTCACCGCCGTGACGCTCGTGGATGGCGCCGCACAATTCGACCGGGCGAGCGGCAGCCGTATCGACCTGCGCTTTCCCGCCGGTTCCTTCACTGCCTTTGCCAAGGTGACGGCCTTCGTTCACAGCGACTGGTCGGACGTGCTCAGCCTGGAAGATGCCGCCGGCCAGCGCACGCTGTTCATCGAGCGTTCGGGGATGACCCAGAGCTGGTTCATCGGTCCAGCGGGCCCGACCATCCTCAGCGAGGCGAATGTCGCCCTGCCGCACCTGTTTTCGCTCTCGCTTCCCGATATCGCGGCAGGAACGACCGTCACGGCGGTCACCGCCGAAGGCGTGTTCTCGAAGACTCTGTCCTCCGCTCCCGTCGCCTTCACCGACGGGACGCTCGGTATCACGCTCGGCGCCATCGGAATCGACAGCAACCACAATCTGACGGTAACGGTGAGCGAATTCACCCTGCGTCCCGGGGCTTCGAGCAATGATCTGCTGATCACCGAACAGCGCAACCGCCTAGATCCCGGCGCCTTCTGGACCGCCGGTGCGGCCGAGAACGCCGATCCGATCGCCCCGACCTCAAGCGTCACGCCGGCCGCACTGGCAAGCGCGGCGGGCATGCCGACGCTCACGCGCCACGTCATCTTCACCCCCGCCGACGCCGCTCTCGACCTTGCGACCGGAACGCCCATGTTCCTTCAACATCACCGCCTCATCGGCGAAGCGGCGACCCTGCAGCTTGTCTCCGATGCCGTGCCGGCGAATCAGCTTCATCGGATCCCCTGCGAAAATGCCCGGATCGACCTCGTCGCACCCGTGGTTCCCCTGGCCGCAATGCTGCCCGGCCTGCCGAACGGACGGCGGCTGAGAGTTTCTGCCGAAGCCGCGCGGATTCGCGCGCGCGAATGAGCGGCAGTCTCCGTTCCTTTCTCCCACCCCCCCCTTCATCAAGGAGAGTTTCCAATGCCGAAATCCGTCTCCGACGCGGTGCTTGATGCCGCTCTTGATGTCATTGCGAGCGGCTGTGACCTGATGACCCTGACCGAAGGAGAACCGCTGAGCTTCGCGGAAGCGAATACGGCGAAAAGCGCGGCCGGCCGGATGCTGGCGAGCTTCGCCATGACGGCAGCCGATTTCGCGATCTCCGACGGGCTGACCTCGGGCCGCCGGGTGAGCGTCGCCGCCAAGACGGACGCACCGGTCGGGGACAGCGGGACCGCCGACCACGTCGCCCTGCTCGATACCGTGAACGGCCGTCTGCTGTTCGTCACGACGATGACGAGCCAGGTGCTGACCGCCGGAAATCTTGCCAGCACCTCGGCCTTCGACATCGAAATCCGGGATCCGGCGTGATGCGGGTGTTTGTGAAGGATCCCGCTGCCCTCGTCGATTACGAGGTCGAATGGGGCGACTGGCTGGCCGCCAATGAAACCCTGACGTCTTCGAGCTGGTCGGTGGAACCGGTCGAAGCCGGCGGTCTTGCCGTCGCCATGCAGAGCGGCATCGCAAGTGCCCGACGTGCCAGTGTCTCGGGCGGGGTGCGTGGCCATCTCTATCGCCTGACCAATCACATCACGACGAGCGCCGGGCGCACCGACGAACGCTCGCTTGTCATCCGGATCGCCGAACGATGATGACGCTTGCCCCGCTTGCCGAGCCGGCCCGAGAGCCGGTCCTGCTGGCCGAGGCGAAAGCCCGCCTGCGGATCGATCATGACGCCGATGATGCGCGCATCGGAGCGCTGATCGTCGCGGCACGCTGCCATGCGGAAGAATATCTGCGCCGCAGCCTGATCACGCGACCATGGCGGCTGGTGCGCGACCGCTGGCCGACGGCGGACCGTGGCCTCGTCCTGCCGCGCGCGCCGCTGCGTTCGGTCGAGGCGGTGCGTCGCCGTGCCCCCGACGGAGTCTGGGCGACGCTCGACCCGGGAGACTATCGCGTCGAGACTGCACCCGAACCCGGGTTCCTGCTGCCGGCGACAGGCAAGAGGTTTCCGCCGACCGATGGGCGCGCGGGTGCGATCACCATCGACTTCACCGCCGGCTATGGCGACGACTGGAACGCGGTGCCGGCACCGATCCGTGAAGCTCTGCTGATGATCATCGCCGAACTCTATGAGGAAGGGCCGTCAGCGCCCGGACCGATCGTCGGAACGATCCGCAGCCTGCTCTCACCCTATCGCCTGATCGGGCTCGATGCCGTCGGCGGTCGATGAAAGGAGCCTGTCGATGAATGCCGTCCGCCATCTGCTGCACGAGCGTGTGACACTCTCCCCCGATGCGCCAGAGCCGGTCGAGGTCTGGGCGCGTGTCGTCCCTGAGGGAGCCGCGATCGAGATGGACGAAACGGAACGCACGCGAGTCGTGCGACGCTATCGCATCCTTCTTCGCCGTGAAGGCGTGCGGATCACCCACGGTCAGGGTTTGCGCTGGAGCGGTCACGATCTCGTCGTCGAATCGCACGCGATCGACCATCGCGACCGCCGTCTGCTGGTTCTCGACTGTCGCGAGGAGGTCGCCTGATGAGCCTCGAAGCCCTCGCCGCGCTGCAGACGGCACTCGTCACCCGCCTTTCCGGCGATCCGGCGGTGGGCGCCATCGCGCCGGTCGTCCACGAGACACCACCGAGCGATGCGGTGCCGCCCTATCTCGCGCTCGCGCCGTTCGCGGCCGAGGATCGCTCAACCAAGAGCGGACGGGCGCTGCGCGTGCGGATCATCGTGCGGCTGGCTCTCGATACGCAAACGGATGCCGCGATATTCAGTGCCGCCAAAACGGTGCGCAGCGCACTTGCCGATCCGCCTGTGGTGATCGAGGGGGCGTTCCGTCTGGTCCGCCTCGATCTGCGGTCCTTCGATCTCGTTCGCCCCCGTCATGGCGGACGAGAAGGCCGGCTCGGGCTTGTCGCCCTGCTTGCCGAGCGCTGAACCGCGCCGCTTCTTTTCACCCCTCCCACTTCTTCACCCCCTTCAGTCAGGAGATTCATCATGCCAGCCGAATCAGGACGTGGTTTTCTGATCGAGATCGGCGACGGCCAGGTGCCGGAAACCTTTTCGACCGTGGCCGGCCTGCGTTCCAGCGCGATCACCATCGATGCGCAGGCCGTGGAGATCACCAACAAGGATTCCGCCGGCTGGCGCGAGCTGCTGAGCGGTGCGGGCGTGCGCCGGATCGCGGTTTCGGGTTCGGGCGTCTTCTGGGATTCCGCCGCGGAGGCCGGTTTGCGTGCCGCAGCCCTTGCCGGCACCATCGCCAACTATCGCATCGTCTTTGAGAACGGCGACCGGTTCGAAGGCCCTTTTCTGGTCGCAAGCCTCGACTATTCGGGCGACCATGACGGCGAGCGGACCTATACGCTCTCGCTCGAATCGGCGGGCCCGGTGGCCTTTGCCGCCGGCAGCGGAGTCTAGGCCGATGAGCAAGGGCAACGAACTCTGCAACCCGGCCCGCGGCGAGGTGGCGATCACGCTTCAGGGACGGCGGCATGTCCTGTGCCCGAGCTTCGCCGCGCTGGCCGCCGCCGAGGCCGAAGGCAAGCCGATCCTCGCCCTGGTAGAGGAGGCGGCAGAAGGCCGTACGAGGCTTTCTGATATCGCCCACCTGTTTCACTTCTGCCTCGTGGCTGACGGCAAGGAGCGACGCCTGACGCCCGCCGAGCTGGGTGAAGCGATCCTGAAGAGCGGTCTTGCCGAGGCGCTTGCCGCCTATCGTCGCCTGCTCGAAGCGGCGCTCTGCGGTGACCGGAAAGAGGCGGATGGCGGCTGACGGCACCCCCCGCTCGCACCCCGCACGCACGGACTGGCTGACGCTGCTGGGACTGGCGCAGCAACGGCTCGGCTGGCCGCCGGAGACCTTCTGGCGTGCGACCCCGATCGAGCTTTGCGCAGCATTGGGGCAGGCGTTGCCACCCCGGCCTTCGGTGCGGGCGATGACGCGGGCGGAAATGGCGGCACTGGCGCAGGAAATCGCGGCGGGTGCTTCGAAGGGCACATCTGAAGAAGGGGAATCATGCGATGATGAATGACCGGCTCGACCACCTCACGCAGCAGCTTCGCACGGACACCGGACAGTTCCGTCGAGACATCGCCGAGATCGAGGATGGCATCCGCGGCCTCGGTACGGCGCTGGCGACCCCGCGCCGGCAGTTCCACGACTTCGCCCGCGCAGTGGCCGAGGATCAGAAGCGTATCGGCGAGGCCGGCAAGCGCGTCTTCGACACCCTCGGCCGAACGCTGGCAGAATTCGCCCGCACCGGGCGGCTCAATTTCCAGTCATTGAAACAGGTGGCGATCGGCATCCTCGACGAGATAGCGGCCCGTGCCCTGCAGGTCCTGCTGCCGGGTTTCGATCCGGGGACGACCGGCACGCTGGGGCGCATCATCCTCGGCGGCCTCGGCCTGCCCGGCCGGGCCGATGGCGGGCCGATCGCACCGAACCGGCCCTATCTGGTCGGCGAACGCGGGCCCGAGCTGGTCATCCCCCGACATGCCGGCGAGGTGGTGCCGACCCGTCGCATCAGCGGCGAAAATGGCCGTGACATCCGCATCACCGTCAATGTTCTGTCTCCGATGGCCGAAGACGAGGCGCGGGCGAGCGGTGCGACCATCGCCCGGGTGGTGCGCCGGGCGCTGGCCCGCAGCGACGGGCTGGCCTGAGGCCAAAAGATGCCCGGCCCCGCCATGCTCTGGTTCCCGCGCCGCGATGATGCGATCGCGCGGCGTCACATCACCCGCTTCGACCCCGCCTTCTGGACGGTCAATTTCCCGCGCCCGATGATGGCGGCGATCACGACACCGGGCGGCGATGCCCTCGATGTCACCCTCGTCTTCACCCGCAAGGAGGATCTCGCCGGTCTGATCTGGGAGTCAGAAGACCGCTTCGATCACCCGTTGCTCGCCTATGAGACGCGTCGCGATTATCGCGGCGTGACGCTTTCCTTTCGCTGGCAGAGCAGCGGTCTGAAGCCGCTCGATCAGATCAACGGGCCGACGCTCACCATCGAGGGACGCGATCCGGCCGGCAATCCGAAAAGCTGGTTCGTGCGGCTGTGGAATTATGCGGTGGGCACACCGGAAGATGCCGTCATCACGCTCGACTTCGATTCTCTCGTCGGCGGCTTCCAGCTGCCGGACGAGGCCGATCCGGTCCATGCCGGCGACATCGACCGCCTGTTCATCTCGCTGATCCCGCCTGCTTTTGACGGCGTATCGAGCGGCCCGCTGGAAGATGGCGCCGGCGGCTTTGCGCCCGTCACCGCCTCGCTCTCGCTCACCGACATCCGGGTGAGAGGTGCGCATGCCGAACTCGAGCTCGCCGACGATCATGTCGCCCCGCACACGATCCGCATCGCCAATGGCTATGACGACACCTTCAACCTCGCGCCTGAACGGATCCTGCGCAATCTGCGTCAGCTCGGCTATCGCGAGCGGATCACCCACTATGTCGGGATGAGCCACTATTACCGGCTCGCCTGGGATGCGGCCGAAACGCGCTTCGTCATCGACGCGAACCCGCCTGTCCTCAATGCCGCGAGCGAAGCCTGGCATCGCGATTTCTTCGCGCGCCTCGCGGCGATGGATTTCACGCTGGTGCTGTCCGTGTCCTTCGAACTGCTGGCCGAGAACGCGCCGAACGACTGGTCGCAGCGCGCCTTTGACGGCACTGAGGCGCTGACCGGCTGGGTGCCGCCCTCGACCCTGATCGCGCCGACCAGCCCGGCCGCGCTGCAGTACATCAAGGACGTCTTCGCCGCCTTCGGTACACTGATGGCCGATGCCGGTCTGCCGCCGCTCTTTCAGATCGGCGAACCCTGGTGGTGGGTGCCCGAGGGCGGTGCTCGCGTGCCGCACTTCTATGACGCGACGACGACGGCTCTCTATACGAGCGAGACCGGCAGGCCGCTGCCGCCGATGCATCAGAGCGCGATCGAGACGCCGAGTGCCGAACAGCAGCTCTATCTCGACTGGTTGGGCGCCAAGCTGGGCGCGGCGACACTGGCCGTTCGCGACCATCTGAAGAATCTCTGGCCGAGCGCCGAGGTCGGCCTGCTGTTCTTCACCCCGCAAGTGCTCGACGAGAGCGCGCCGATGCTGGAAAGCGTCAATTTCCCGACCGCGTCCTGGGCTGCACCCGCCTTCGATTTCCTTCAGATCGAAGACTACAGCCATGTCATTGCCGGCGCCTGGGGAAAACGCTCGGCGGCCCTTGACAAGGTCGAGGCGGCACTCGGCTATTCTCTGAGCCAGACCCGCTATTTCGTCGGCTTCGTGCTCGATCCGGCGGATGCCTTCATCTGGCGCAACATGGAACGCGCGCTTTCCGATGCCCGTGCGCGAAGCTTCGGCGAGCGTGTCATCTGGGCCTATCCGCAGCTCGTGCGCGATGGTGCGCTGTTCTTCGAACCGGCCGAGGAGACCGACATGCAGGGCTTTCACGACGTCCGCCTGCCCGAGACACTGAGCTTCGGATCGCGCGGTGGTCCGCGATTCTCGACGAATGTGGTGGTGACCGCCTCGGGTCATGAGCGGCGCAATCAGGACTGGGCCGACGCGCGCGCCGAATACGACATCGCCACCGGCATCCGATCGACCCGTGATCTCGCCGATCTGCTGGACTTCTTCCGGGCGCGTCAGGGGCGCGCCTTCGCTTTCCGTTTCAAGGACTGGATGGATCATTCATCGGCCAGCCGGCCGGATGAACCGGTCACCCCCTTTGATCAGCCGCTCGGCAGCGGAGACGGCAACACGCTCGCCTTCGCGCTCGTCAAGCAGTACGGCACGGCCGGCGGCGATCCGCAGATCCGGCGGATCACCCGCCCGGTTGCCGGCAGCGTGCGGATCGCGATCGACGGGGGGGAAGTGACGAGCGGCTGGAGCCTCGATCCCGCGACCGGGATCATCAGTTTCGACACACCGCCGGCTGCCGGTGCGGTGCTCACTGCCGGCTTCGAGTTCGACGTGCCGGTGCGTTTTGCGAGCGATCGGCTGGAAATTTCGCTCGAAGCCTTCGAGGCAGGCGAGGTCCCCTCCGTCCCGCTGATCGAGATCCGCGAAGCCTGAGGGATCGCCCATGCGCAACATTCCCCCCGGTCTTGCTGCCGCGCTTTCCGGACCGCTCACCCGCCTTGCCATCTGCTGGCGCATCCAGCGCGCAGACGGAGTGCTGGTGGCGCTGACCAGCCACGATCGCGACATCGAGATCGACGGCATCCGCTATCAGGCGAGCAGCGGCCTCGACCTTTCCGCGATGGCGGAAAGTGCCGGCAGTGAAATCGACAATCTCGAAGTGCGTGGCGCATTGGCCGCCCGCAATATCCGCGCAGAGGACATCCGCGCCGGCCGCTTCGATGGCGCAAGGGTGCGGATCCTGCTTGCCGACTGGAGCGATCCGGCTGCCGGGACGATCGTTCTGAAGGAAGGGGTGATCGGTCGCATCCGCTCGGGCGAGCTTGCCTTCGAGGCGGAACTTCGCGGGCCTGCCGACCGACTGGAAGCACCGATCACCGAGCGTCTGACGCCCTTCTGTCGTGCCGAACTTGGCGATGCGCGCTGCAAACGGGGACTGCGCGCCTTCACCCGTGAGGTCCGTGTCACTGCTCTCATCGACCCCGTCACCATCGAAGTCACCCCGTTGGACGACCCGGACGGCTGGTACGACTTTGGCCGTCTGCGCTGGCATCTTGGCGCGAATACCGGCGCGCTCGGCGAAATCCGGCGACAGGTCGGCGGACGGTTGAGCCTGTTTGCTCCGCCCGCCCAACCCGTGTCGGTGGGAGATCTGGCAGAGATCGTCGCCGGTTGCGACAAGGCGCGCACGACCTGTCGCGACAAGTTCGACAATCTCGCGAATTTCCGTGGTGAGCCGTTTCTGCCCGGCATCGACCGGCTGCTCGACTACCCCGGTCAGCCCGGATGAGCCGCGAACAAAACCTCTATTTGTCGCCGTCGGTCTTCTCTTCCTTCGCCGGCTCTTCGAGGGGCGAGGGGATCGCTTCGGCGATCGCGGCCTCGGCAATGTCATCGGCACCCGGCAGCTCTTCAAGCCCGGCGAACTCTTCTCCGCCAGCCTCATTCGCGGCAATCGCCGGCGCAGGGGCGGCTGGCGCATTTACCGCCTCGGCGACCTCCTGGGGCACCTCGGCCCCGCTTACCGTCGTTTCATCAAGACCGGCGGGCGTACCGGCTTCCACCACCTTACGCGCGCCCTCTTCATAACGGCCGGGGAAAATCTGCTTCAACAGCGTCTCGGCGCGCTTGCCGATCTCTTCGATCGCCTGGGCAAGATTCTGCATGTTGTAGCCGACGCCGCGGAAGACGAAGATCTTGGTTTCCGTGTCATAGAGACGATAGATCCCTTCATCCTTCAGATCCGGGATATTCAAAGCCCGCGCCGGGCCGACGAAGTCGAACAGGACCTGCTGACCGTGGGTCTTCTTCACCCATTCGTCGAATTTTCCATCGGCATGGTCCCACAATTCGACGAAACGGCGATCGGCCAGCGCGTGGCGTTCCGGCAGGCCGAGCTTTTCTCGCAGCACCTCGCCGCGCCGTCTGGCGCGCGCGCGCGCGGGCCAGAGCAGAGACGCGACCTGCGCGGCAGAAGTCAGCGCCGCCTGTCCGGCGAACAGGGCGCCGTTCGCTTCCTTCTGCTCAAGCGCCCGATTGAAGATCGTGAAGGCCGCGCGCGTGAACAGACACTGCGAATGGATTTCATGCAGATAGATGACGAATCGGTTGGTATCCATGTTTTCCCACCTTGATCCCGAAGGCCCGCCGGCACCGCGCCGCGGTCCCGCTTGCGGCCCGGATAGCACGAGCGGGACGGACTTGAGAAGCCCGCGCGCCAGCGCATCGGCAGGCGGTCGGAACGGCCATCCCTTGGCTCCCGACATCATCGCCTGCGCAAGAAAGTGCCTCGGCACCGCCTTCCACCATCAAGGCCGCGCGCCGGGTGTCGGTCTCGACTGCGTCGGGCTCGTGCTGTGGGTCGGGCAGGCGCTGGGACTAATCGACTATGAGATCACCAACTATCCCCGCCTGCCGCAGCCCGAACGCCTCTTCGCCCACGCCGATGCCGCCGGCCTGCGTCATATTCCCATGGAACGGGCGACGGGGGGCGACATCGCCTGCCTCGCCTTCATGCGCGACCCGCAGCACGTCGGACTGCTGAGCGAGGGCGGGCGCGGCATGATCCACGCCTGTGCGCGCGTCGGCCGGGTCATCGAACATCGGCTCGATACCCACTGGCGACGGCGGATCGTCGCCTGCTTCCGTTATCCTTCAGGAGAATAGAAGATGGCGACCCTCGTTCTCGGCGTTGCCGGCGGCATCATTGGTGGCCCACTCGGCGCCCTGCTCGGCGCCGGAATCGGGCGCAATATCGACCACCGTCTGTTCGGCCCGAAACCACCGCAGGGCGAACCGGTCAATGACGGCATCGGCCTGCAGGACTCGAACTATGGCCGGCCGATCCCGCTGATCTATGGCCGTGCACGCGTTGCCGGTCATGTCATCTGGGCGAGCGATCTGGTCGAAGAGCGCAGCAACAGCCGACGACGCAGCGGCAAGGGTGGTGCACAAAAGAGCGGCAACGGCCGCGTTTCCTACTCCGTCTCCTTCGCCGTTGCCCTGTCGTCCCGGCCGATCGTGCGGGTCGAACGGATCTGGGCCGACGGAAAGCTGCTGCGCGATGCGAACGGCGATCTGCTGGTGCCGGTGACGATCCGCACCTATTCGGGGGAAGAGACACAGCAGGCCGACCCCCTGATCGAGGCGCATGAAGGCGCCGGCGAGGTCCCCGACATGCGCGGCCTTGCCATGGCCGTCTTCGAGGATCTGCCGCTCGGCGAATTCGCCAACCGGATTCCCAATCTGACCTTCGAAGTGGTCGCCGATGAACCGGCCACCCTCGACCGGCTGCTGATCGACATCGCCGCACGCGCCGGGGTTCCGGCCACCGCCTCGCCAGGACTGAACCAGACCTTCGCAGGACTGGCGATCACCCATCAGGCCGAAGCCTCGCGCATCCTGGACGTGATCGACGGGACGTTCGGCTTCACCCTCGCCGAACGGAACGGCACCCTTGCCTTCACAGCGATCGATGAGGGCGGGATCTTTTCACCGGACACCAATGAATGGGGTGCGCGCGCCGAACGCGCCTCCCCCGTGTCGCGCCTTCATCGCGAGCGCGAAGACGGACAACGCCTGCCACAGGGTATTGACCTGCGTTTTCTTGATGCCGGACGCGACTTTCAGCCCGGCCTGCAGCGTGCACGACGGCAACAGGCGGTCGCCCGCCGAATCGAAACGTTTGACAGCCCGTTCGCGCTCGATGCGCCATGCGCGCGTCGACTCGCCGACTGGCAACTGGTGCGACGCTGGCAGCGCCAGACCCGGCTTTCCGCCAGCCTGCCGCTCGCTGCGATTGCGATCGAAACCGGCGACCGGATCCTGCTGCCCGAAGATCTGGGTGGGGGCGAGATGCTGGTCGAGTCCCTGCGGCTGGAAGACGGCCGTCTGGTCCTCGAAGGGTTTCCCTTCGAGGCGTCCGCGCTACCCACCGTCGATCCCCCAGCCGCCAGCGAACCCTTCCTGCCCATCGTTCTTGCGCCGCCTGGACTGACGCGGGTGCATTTCCTCGACTTTCCCGGGATCGTCACCGAAGGTGCCGACCTCTTACTGCCGGTCGCGATGGCCGGCGTCTCTCCGGCCTGGCGGGGCGGTGCGCTGCTCGCCTCTCGAGATGACGGCGAAAGCTTCGAGACGGTCGCCCACGCCGACCTGCCGGCGATCATCGGCGATGTCCTGGAGCCTCCCGGTGAAGGACCCGTCGGCTTCTGGGACGAGGGCAGCCGGATCCGGATACGGCTCCTGCGCAGCGAGGCGACGCTGGAATCGCGAAGCCAGCTTGCGGTGCTCAATGGTGCCAATCTCGCCAAGGTCGGCGACGAGATGATCCGTTTTCGCGAAGCGATACTGCAGACCGACGGCAGTTATCTGCTGCGGGGGCTGCTGCGTGGGTGCCACGGCACCGAACATGCGATGGCCGGCCATCAGGCAGGCGAGGATTTCGTTCTCGTGGACGGTGGCGGTCTCATCGAGGTGCCGCTGGCCGCCGACCTCATCGGCCGTCCCATCCCGTTCAAGGCGGTCAGCGTTCACGACGATCCGCTCGCGGTGGCCGGCACGACCGCGGTCTTTGCCGCCAATGCCCTGAAACCCCTCTCGCCCGTTCATGCGCGGGCCCGGCGGCTGAGCAACGGCGACATCGAGATGGTCTGGACCCGCCGCACGCGTCTCTCAGGCGGCTGGCTCGACCACGCCGACGTGCCGCTCGGCGAAGAAAGCGAAGCCTATGAGCTCGATATCCTCGACGCGGCGGGAATGACGGTGCTGCGCACGCTCACCACCCAGACGCCCAGAGCCATCTATCCGCTTGCCGACCAGCAGTCGGATTTCGGCACCGCTCCCGTCAGTCTGACAATGGCCGTCCATCAGATCAGCAGCCGGGTGGGGCGTGGCCACCCATGGCGCGGCACCCTGACGCTGTAGCCCAGCCGGGTGCGCCGCTTGCCTTTTGCCGGCCCTCGAATATTTGCCAGGAGATGACATGATGAGCGAAACGCCACACTGGAAACTGCCCCTGATCCTGACCAATCAGGCGAGCAAGGAGATCACCCACAATGAGGCGTTGAACCGCATCGACGCGCTGATCGCGGGCGTCGTCGAAAGCCTTGACCAGGGCGCGCCGCCGACGGCCCCGGCGGAAGGCGAACTGTGGATCGTCGGCGCAAGTGCCACCGGCGAGTGGGCCGGCCACGACAGCGAATTCGCGCATTTCAGCGGCGGCATCTGGCGTTTCTTCCCGGCCGCCGACGGCATGCACGCATGGCTGAAGGATCGCGGCGTTCCGGCCCGTTTCTCTGCCGGCAGCTGGATCGTCGGCGAAATCAACGCCGACCGGCTGCTTATCGCAGGGCAGCAGGTGATCGGCAGTCGGCAGCCTGCGATCGCCGACCCCTCGGGCGGCACCACCATCGACACCGAAGCGCGCAACGCCTTGTCGGCCGTCCTTGCGACGCTGCGCAGCCATGGTCTGATCGCGCCGTAGGCTCGCCCACGGCTTCCATTGCCCTTGGTCTTTTTCCTGGTCGAATTGTGATGCATTCCTGCATCACCCGAAAATTTTTTGCGTCCCGATGCTCACAGGTGATGATGGAGTGGTCAAAATTCCGTCATCCGACCTACATTCTTTGCTCGTATTCGGGAATAAGAGTGGGGATCGTCTTCCTCGTCACCTGCGATGACGAGAGGGAGCGCGCGACAGGATGCACAAAAGGCAAGGGAAGGACGGAAAATGACGAGGGCGAGAGGAATGCGAACACGCGAGGAGCTTGGCTGCCGGCGCATCACCGGTACCCTGCTCGGCGGTCTGCTGCTAGTGGGCGCGGTGACGGCCGGCGGTGCCGCCTCTGCCGGCGGAACGACGCAGGACGAGCCGGGGTTCTATGGCGCCGCGCGCGGCGGTTTCAACTGGGCCACCAGCCAGCGTTGGCTGGGCCAGCGCAACGGCTTTATCGCCCGCGACGACAAGGAGAGCGGCTGGGCGGCAGGCGCTGCGATCGGATACGACTTCGTGCCGTTTCGCATCGAGCTCGAATATCTGCACCGCAGCAATGACATCTCGTCCCTGAACGTGCTGAACAGCGGCGGACTGGCGGGTGACCTTGGACTGTCATCTCCGAGCGGGCCGGCCGCCATCGTCCGCTCGAAGACGAAGGCGACCAGCGTCATGGCCAACGGCCTCGTCGAATTGAACCGCAAGGGCGCGCTTCGGCCCTATTTCGGGTTCGGCCTCGGCTTCGTCGATGTCGATGGCGACGCCTTTCTGGCCGGTGGCAGACGCATCCTCGGCGGCGATGATGTGGTCGTCGGCGGTCAGGCGATCGCCGGCGTCGCGCTGCGGCTCAGCCGGCATC
>RFIU01000344.1 GCA_003695555.1 Alphaproteobacteria bacterium | reverse complement strand
GCCTTGGGCGCGCCGCACTGGAAGGTGGTGACCAGCATCGTCTGGAAGGCGGCGCTTTCCGGCATCATGACCGCAATTCTGCTGTCCGTGGCGCGGATCGCGGGCGAGACTGCGCCGCTCCTGTTCACGGCGCTGAACAATCAGTTCTTCAGCTTGAACATGAACCAGCCGATCGCCAATCTGCCGGTGATGATCTTCAATTTGGCGATGGGACCGTATGAGAACTGGCATGATCTCGCATGGGCGGCCTCGCTGCTGATCACCTTGGCGGTGCTTGGGCTGAACATTGTCGCACGAGTGGTCTTCCGCCCGGATCGCGGACGGTAGATGCGAAGCGTTTGGAGCCAACAGGGAGCCTGTAACGCGATGACGGAGAAGGCGCACGAAATGACCGGAAAAGAGGAAGAAACCGGCCTCGCATCGCCGCAAAGTGTGACGTCTTCCGCCTTCGGCGATGTGGCATCGCAGGATCGCGAGGCGGAGGAATGTCCCTGCAGTGATGAGCCGCTGAAGGCGAACGACGCAGACGCCCAGGCCAAGATCATGGTGCGCGATCTGAACTTCTTCTATGGCCGGACGCAGGCGCTGAAGACCATCAATCTGCGGATTCCCGAGAAACGCGTGACCGCCTTCATCGGTCCGTCGGGCTGCGGGAAATCGACGCTGCTGCGCTGCTTCAACCGGATCTATGACCTCTATCCCGGCCAGTACGCCACCGGCGAAATTCTGCTCGACGGGCGCAATATCCTTGACAAGAGCGAAAATCTCGACCTGCTGCGCGCCCGCGTCGGCATGGTCTTCCAGAAGCCGACGCCCTTCCCGATGAGCGTCTATGAGAACATCGCCTTCGGTGTCCGGCTGCATGAGAAGCTCTCTCGTGCCGAAATGGACGATCGGGTCGAATGGGCACTGCGCAAGGCCGCACTCTGGGACGAGGTGAAGGACGTCCTGAAACGCACCGGCAGCGCGCTTTCCGGTGGCCAACAGCAGCGCCTGTGCATCGCCCGGGCGATCGCCATCAAACCCGAGGTGCTGCTGCTCGACGAACCGACCTCGGCGCTCGATCCGATCGGCACGGCGAAGATCGAGGAACTCGTCTGGGAGCTCAAGCGCGACTACACCATCGCCATCGTCACCCACAACATGCAGCAGGCGGCGCGCATCTCTGACTGCTGCGGATTTCTCTATCTTGGCGAGCTGGTGGAATTCGGGCCGACCTCGAAGATCTTCGTCTCACCCGAAAAAGAGCGCACGAAGGATTATATCACCGGCCGCTTCGGCTGATAGGGAGAGGGCTGGTCATTCCTACTTCTCGCTGCGAGGTGGGCTCTTTGCAGTCCTCGTCGCAGCCATGCGTGGCAGGGTGATGCGCACTCTCGTGCCGACACCGGGCGTGCTGAAGATCACCAGCTCGCCCTCGTGGCGGCGCACGATGTGCTTGACGATGGCCAGCCCCAGACCGGTTCCTCCCATCGCGCGCGAGCGGGCGGTATCCACCCGATAGAAGCGTTCCGTCAATCGCGGAAGATGCTCAGGCGCGATGCCCGGCCCTTCATCGATCACTTCCAGCAGCAGACTGCCGTTTTCGCCCGGCCCGTTGGCGTGCGTTACAGCTGGCCGGTCTTCAAGGCGGATGGTCACGCTTCCTTTCTCACCGCCGTACTTGATCGCGTTCTCGACCAGATTCGACACCATCTGGACCAGCTGATCGGAATCGCCATGGACCAGCGTATCGTCGGTTCGTTTTTCCAGGACGAAACGGATGTCGTGCTCGTCGGCCAGCGGCGCCAGGGTGCCGGTGACCCGTGCGACGACTTCTCCGAGATCGGCGCGCGCATCGGCGGGAAGGGCGGTATCACTCTCGATGCGGGAAAGAGAAAGAAGGTCATCGACGAGACGAACCATGCGCCGCGCCTCCTCTTCCATGATGGCGAGAAAGCGTTCACGCGCAGCCGCATCATCGCGCGCAGGACCGCGCAGCGTCTCGATGAAGCCGAGGAGTGAGCTCAAGGGCGTGCGCAGTTCGTGGCTGGCGTTGGCGACGAAATCGGCCCGCATCCGTTCCACCAGTTTGACATGAGTGATGTCGTGAAAGGCGAGGAGGACGACCGGCGGGCCGATGCGCGCCACACCTGACGCCCGGATGCGGGTTTCCTCCTGCGGCGGGATCCGGCTGGCCACCACCATCCATTGGCGTTCCTGCGGCTGCGATGTGATGATTTCGGCCGTTCTGCGATGGGCCATGTCGCCCTGTACATCGGCGATCGCGGCGAGCAGTTCCGGCTGACGGGCGAAGAGGCCGAAGTCACGCCCTTCGATCCGGGTAGAGAAGAGATTCTTCGCCGCGCTGTTCGACCATGTCACGCGCCGTTCGGCGTCGAGCAGAACGACGGGCTCGGACATTGCCTCGAGCAGCGGATGGGCGGGAGAGTTCGCCGCATCCGCCTCAGGCAGATGAGAGGCGTGAGCCTTCACCGGCCCGGCCTGCCTCACAGAACGGGTTCCTCGCCGAAAAATCCTGAACAAGCCGGAGAAAAAACCCGGGGGGTCATCGGTAGAATTTCCCGTTGATGATATAAACGGCATTTCGTGCGATTGCTCCGAACAGGTCCGGCCGTCATGGTCCGACCGAAGGATTTAAGCCTTTCATTACCTCTCGTGAATACGGTATTCTTGATCAGGGCACCATAAGATGACGGAATCATGAAGGACGATTTTCCCATACTGCCGGATGAAGGAACGGACGAGGAACTGCTTGCGGATCTTCGTGCCGGCATGCAGACCAGTGCGCACGCTACCCGCCGCTACGTGCTCGGTACCATACTCGCCTCCGCCCCGATCGTACTGACCGCGCGCCCGGGGTGGGCGGCGCAGGGATCGATCCCGACCTGCGAAATCCTCATCTGTCTCGATGATGATTGTGATGACGACGATGACGATGACGACGATGATCATGACGATGATGATCATGACGACGATGATCATGACGAGGACGAGGGCGAGGATGAGGAAGGTTATGGCGGCGGTGGCTATGGCGATGATGACGGGGACAGGCACCGCAATCAGACCGGGCGCGGGCATGATGAGCACGGGCGCGGGAAAGGAAAGGGGCATCACAAAGATCAATGCCGGAACCGTCGCGGCGGCCGCAGTCCGTCGGATTGGCGGCATCACAGCGGTCCATGTGACGAGGTGGTGGCGGCCGATGCCCGGAATGTGATCGACTATGCGACCGACGGCAGTTTCGACGAGCCGATCTATCCGACCAGCCAAACGGGGCCGACCGTCGATTATCAGGAAGCCAAGCGAATCAAGAAGGCGATCCGCAAGCTCGTCAAGGGCGATGCATCGCTGGCCGGCGGCATCAGCTGCATCCACTCCTGGATCGACTATATTCGATGGTAGCCGAACGACCGGCCGTTTCTCGACATGGCGGGGAACGGTACCTCATGCATTCGCTCGGCGCCGTCGTTCTGGTCCATGATCGTCGCTATGCACAGAACCATGTGCTCGACATCCTCGCGGCGGCGATGCTGCGTCTCGACCCCGAAGGCGTATTGCCGCTGCAAGAACTCACTTCTCGGCTCTCACGCGGTCTTTCTCTTACTCCTGACATGCTGGCATCGGCGCGCCTGCAGGCAACGCGCGAACGATTGCTGGCACTCGGCCTGATCGGGCTGCGGCCCACGGCCCCTGTCGTCGATCCCGTTGGAACGCCGGAAGATGGCGGGCGGTGAGCATGGATGTTCACGCGTTTCAGGTCGGCGCTGTCGCCTACCGGATTGAGATAACGGGCGTTCCCCGAATGCGGGATCATCTGCAGCGCTTTTATCGGGATTATCCGGCCCCGCCAGGTCATGTCGATCACTGGCTGCGTTTTTCCCCCAGTCGTGGCTGGCGCCGCTTCATGCGCCGAGACGTGATCGCCGACGTGCCGGCGCCGATGCCGATCATCCCGCTGCCTGCCCGGCTTGCCGGTGTCGCGTTCGAGAGCTTCCTCAATCTTGCCACCAGCAGCGAGAATGACCGCTTCGTCTTCTTTCACGCCGCCAGCCTGATGCGCGCCGGTCGTGTGCTGATCCTGCCCGGCGTACCGGGCGCGGGAAAGTCGACTCTGGCAGCCGCGCTGATGCTTGACGGCTGGACCCTGCTGTCGGACGAATATGCGCTGATCGATCCGCATGTTCGTCGGCTGGCACCATTGCCGCGCCCCGTCTCGCTCAAGAACGAGTCGATTGCCATCATCCGTGAGCGCTGTCACAGGCAAGGAGATCTCGGCCCCGTTCATCGCGGCACGCCGAAGGGCGATGTCGCCTTCCTGCGGGCGCCCTCTGTTGCCGCCGATGCGCGTTGGCCGGCGGGTGCGGTGGTCTTTCCCGAGTATCGGTCGGGCGCCTCGGCCCGGCTCGTCCGGCTGGAGAGCGTCGAGGCCCTGACCCGCCTGCTGGTCAGCGCGATGAATTTCGCCGCACAGGGTGAAGCGGGAATGAGCGCTCTTGCCCTGCTGAGCAATGAAGTGCCGGTCTTCGCCTTGCCCTATGAACGGCTTGACGATGCGCTGACGTTGCTTGGCGAACTCTTTTCGGGGATGACGTGCTCTTCCGGAGGACGGGGATGAGATCCGGCTTCCCGCCATCCCCCCTGATCGCCGCCCTTGTCAATCCGACACGGGTGGCTTCGCTCGATGCGGCCGAACGCGGTCTGCTGTTTCAGCGCGCACGTCGTGCCGGCGTCATCGGCAGGCTTGCGCTCGACCTTGAGGCGACGGGCGGGCTTGCCGCGCTTGACGAGGCCTCACGCAACGCGCTCGAGGGGGCGGTGCGCCACTATCGCTATCGCCGCGGTCTGCTGGCGCGTGAGGTCGATCTGATGACGCGCGACTTCGTTCCCTTCATTGAAGGGCCGGTAGTGGCGCTCAAAGGAGCGGCCTATCTGCTCACCGGCTCATCCGCGGCTCGCGGACGGATATCCGCCGATCTCGATCTGCTGGTTTCGGAAGACACGATCGATGCCGCCGCCGATCGCCTGCGCGAACTCGGCTTCCGGCCGCATCCCGATAAGGACAATCCTTATGACCGGCTCTATTACCGGCGTTGGATGCATGAACTCCCCCCTTTTGAGCACGGGGAGCGTCACAGCGAACTTGATCTGCACTTCCGCATCCTGCCGCGCACCCATCGCTATCAGCCGCCGATTGAGAAGTTGCTGGCCAATGTGGTGCCGGCTGCCGGCGGCTGGCATGTCTGGTCACCGGCGGATCGCGTGATTCATGCGGCATTGCACTTTCTCGTCGATGGCGAGGGAACGCACCCGGTCCGTCACCTTCTCGAACTGTACGATCTGCTGCGTGACCTGCCGAATGCCGTGGAATTCCGGGAGGCGGTCGTCGCGCGTGCGCGCCGCCTCGGCGTCGTGCGGCCCGTTCTGGCCGCACTGTGGCTCGTCGATGCGACTTTCGGGGCAGTATCCGGGGCGGATGGCAGACTTGCGCATCGTTCCTTTGCCATTGCCGTCCCGCTGGCGCCTGCGCGTCGGGCGGTCCTGCGGATGGTGGCGGCGGAAGAAGGGCGGGGTCGGGCGCCGCTTGCCGGCTTGTTTCTCTATGTCCGCTCTCACTGGCTGCGAATGCCGCCCTGGCTGCTGGCCCGCCATCTTTTCGTCAAGTGGCGCTGGCGGCGGCAGCGCACGGCGAGAACCGCTGCCGGCTGACACGCGCAGACCTTATCTCGAAAGCACGAGCGGAACGAGACGGTCGAAGCGGGAGATGACTTGATCCGCGCCGAGCATATGCGCCGGTACCGGCGTATAGCCGTAATCGACCAGGATCACCGGTATCTCTGCCGCACGTCCGGCGTCCAGATCGGTCGCGCTGTCGCCGACCATTACCGCCGGCGCTTCACCACCGGCGAGTTCCAGCGCATGGTACAGGTGGGACGGATGCGGCTTTGGCCGAGGTGCTGCATCTCGGCCGACCACCGCATCAAAGAGATGGGCCAGCGAAAGTGCTGCCAGCAGCCGTTCGCTCAAGTCTTGCGGCTTGTTGGTCGCAACAGCCAGTCGGCATCCGGCTTCGCGCAGCTCGGCCAGAGTATCGGGCACGCCGGCAAAGGGACGGCTTTTATCGGCGATATGGGCGGCAT
>RFIU01000343.1 GCA_003695555.1 Alphaproteobacteria bacterium | reverse complement strand
TTCGGCGCCTGCACGCCCTGCTGAAGCGCCGCGCCGAAGATCACGTCCTCGACCTCGCCGCCTTCGAGACCGGCGCGTTCCACCGCTGAGCGGATGACATGGCCGGCAAGAGTCGGCGAGGGTGTCGCATTGAAGGCGCCGCGATAGGCCTTGCCGATCGGCGTGCGGGCGGTGGATACGATGACGGCTTCACGCATGATGGTTTCTCCCTGTCTGGGATCGGGCAGCCTCGAACGAGGAACGTTCCGAAACGGTTTTTCATAATAGACACGTTCACGCCGGGCTTGGCGAGAGACAAGCCACCTCGCCCCACGCTTTCGAGAGCGAGACGGCCGGACGCACCGCGCCCGCCGCTCTCTTCAGGAAGCGGCGAGCGGCGCTTCGGCGACGAAATAGCCTTCTACCGGATCGAGCTCGTCGGAGCGGGCTTCGCACACCCCGAAACCGGCGGATTCCGGGATAACCAGACGTCGGCCTTCTCCCTTTGGACCGACGATCTCGGGCCGCACGCAATGGATCGGCGTGCGCCGTGCGAATGCCAGCGCCTCTTCCACCGTGCGCGCGCGGGCAAGCTTCATCAGATTGAGCCGGGTCGGAAACATCAGCGGCTGTTCGCCGGCCTGCCAGGCTTCGAGAATTTCCGTCGGTCGGCGCCAGGAAAGATGCGTGTTTTCGATGGCATCGATCAGGCCGGCGCGCTGCCCGGCGGGTGCGGGGGCAAGGTAGAATCGGGTATCGAAGCGTTTCGGCGATTCCCATGGCGTCACCCAGTGCGCGAAAGGTACGAGCGTGCCGAGATCGAAGCGCAGCCCCTCGCGCTCGGCGAGCGTCACAAAGGACAGGCCACCGCTCAGCAGACGCGCACGATGACGTCGTTCGATCCGACGGCGAAGCGCCTCGCCGACCGCACGTGCGTTCCCGTGCCGGGCACCGAGCAGTAGCCCGGCTTCCTCGAAGGCCTCGCGGATGGCGGCAAAACGGAAGGCGCGCTCCGCGATCTTCAGGGCGCGCCGGGGATGCTGACGACAGGCAAGCCTGGCACCGGCATCCGCCGCATCGACACGTCCGCCCGGGAACACCAGCATGCCGCCGGCAAAGCGCATGGCCCTGCTGCGCAATACGACCAGCACCTCCAGACCCTCACCTCCATCACGAACGACCAGCACCGACGCGGCGGGGCGTGCCGGCGCGACGCCTGCGGGCGGGTTTTCCCGGACATCCTCGAAGGCGACGGTCATGTTCACAGTTCCTCCACTTCCCAGATTCCGGACAGTGTCTTCAATTCATCGACCAGTCGCGGGGTTACACGAAAATCGCGTCCGAGTTCGATCACCGCCTCCTCGCCGCCTTCAAGCAGGACGAAACCGTACACGGTGCCGCGCCCGCCATGTGCTGCGGCCAGCCGATCGGCCAATGGCGCGACCACCTCAATCGAGGAAAAACGAATTTCGAGTCCGGCGCCGGTTTCCTGCGCACGCAGATCCAGATCAACGAGCGAACGGGCCGACAAGCGAACCTCATCATCGCGCAGGCGCGCCTCGACCTCGGCGAGGATCGGGACCTCTCCCTCAACCAGCGAGCGGGCGACCGGCAACTGCTCCTCGAAGACCAGCACCTCGAAGCTGCCCGATGGGTCGGAGAGTTCCAGCACGCCGAAGCGCCGCCCCGACTTGCGCGCGCGGCGCTCGTAATAGTTTTCAATGATGCCGGCCATGCGCAGCTCGGCCCCATCGGGGGTGTCGCCGTGCAGGACATCGGCAGCGCGGCGCACCCGCAATCGCCGCAGAAGTTTTTCATAGGCGTCGAGCGGATGGGCCGACAGATAGAAGCCAACCGCCGCCTGTTCGCGTGAAAGCGTCTCGACCTTCGACCAGCGAGCGACATCCGGCAGCCGCAGTTCGGGCAGTGCTACGCCGCTGTCCGCGCCGAACAGGCTCGACTGTGTGGATGTGCGTGCGGCATGCGCTTCGCCCGCATGACGCAGGATCCGTTCGGCCGCCGCGAAGACGCGGGCGCGATCCGGTTCCAGCGCATCAAAGGCACCCGCGGCCGCCAATTGTTCGAGCTGTCGGCGGTTGAGGACATGCGGGTCGATCCGTTCGGCGAAATCGGTGAGAGAACGGAAGACGCCGCCCTCTTCGCGAACCCGTACCACCTCTTCCATTGCCTTTTCGCCGACCCCCTTGATGGCGGCCAGCGCATAGCGGATGCCGAGCCGCGGACCGCCCTCACCAGCGGTGCATTCCTCGACCCGGAAGGCGACACCCGAGCGATTGATGTCGGGCGGCAGGAGCGGAATGCCCATCTGATCGAGTTCGTGGGCGAAATGCGCCAGTTTGTCAGTGTTGTGCATGTCGAGCGACATCGTCGCCGCCATGAACTCGACCGGGTGATTGGCCTTCATGTAGGCGGTCTGATAGGCGACCAGCGCATAGGCTGCGGCATGCGACTTGTTGAAGCCGTAGCCGGCAAATTTCGCCACCAGATCGAAGATCCAGTCAGCCTTCGCCCGTTCCACGCCGCGCTCCACCGCGCCTTCGACGAAACGGGCGCGCTGACGGTCCATCTCTTCCTTGATCTTCTTGCCCATCGCGCGGCGCAGCAG
>RFIU01000342.1 GCA_003695555.1 Alphaproteobacteria bacterium | reverse complement strand
GGGTTCCGATCGGCGAATGGATGATGACGCTGGCCGGCATGAACGCAGAGCTGCCAAGCGTGCCCGGCGATGATCTCTTCGAGCTCGTCACCGCGATGCTCGGCATGGCCGGGCTGCGCAGCCTGGAAAAGCGGATGGGGGTGGCCCGTACTCGGCTCGGCGGAAAGTGATCCGCCACAACGGTCAGGCAAGCTGAAGCGGGTGTTCGCCGCGCGAGGCCCGCTCGCCTTCAGGCGAGCGCCGCCCGTCCGACGAACTCGGCTGCGGCATCGAGCTCTTCCTCGATGCGGATAAGCTGATTGTATTTCGCGAGCCGCTCCGAACGGGAAAGCGAACCGGTCTTGATCTGCCCAGCATTTGTCGCCACGGCCAGATCGGCGATGGTGGCATCCTCGGTTTCGCCCGAGCGATGCGAGATCACCGTCGCATAGCCCGAACGGTGCGCCAGCTCGATCGTCTCGAGGGTTTCGCTCAAGCTGCCGATCTGATTGGGCTTGATCAGGATCGCGTTGGCGATGCCTTCCTCGATGCCGCGGGCAAGACGTGCTGGATTGGTGACGAAGAGATCATCGCCGACCAGCTGGATTTCGTCACCGAGCGCTTCGCTGAGCATCTTCCAGCCGGCCCAGTCGTCTTCGGCCATGCCGTCTTCGATGGAAGCGATCGGATAGGCGCCGACCAGCTCTTCATAATAACGGACCATCCCTTCGGCATCCAGAGTCTTCCCTTCTCCCTCAAGGACATATTTGCCGTCCTTGAAGAACTCGCTGGCCGCGGGGTCGAGCGTGATCAGAATATCGTCAGCAGGTCGATAGCCCGCCTTCTCGATCGCTTTCATGAGCAGATCGAGGGCCGCGCGGCTATCGGCCAGTGCCGGCGCGAAACCGCCTTCGTCACCGACGGCGGTGGACAGACCATCAGCAGCCAGCAGCGCCTTCAGGGCATGAAAGGTTTCAGCCCCCATGCGGATGGCATCGGCGACGCTGGTCGCCGAAACCGGCATGATCATGAATTCCTGGATGTCGATCGGATTGTCGGCATGGGCACCGCCGTTCAGCACGTTCATCATCGGGGTGGGAAGCAGGCGCGCCATCGGCCCGCCGAGATAGCGGTAAAGCGGCAGACCGACACTCTCGGCGGCCGCCTTCGCCACCGCCAGCGAGACGCCGAGGATCGCATTGGCGCCGAGCCGCGACTTGTTGGGCGTACCGTCAAGATCGATCATCACCTCGTCGATCTCTCGCTGATCGGTCGCATCAAGACCGGAAAGCGCGTCGAAGATCTCGCCATTGACCGCCTCGACCGCCTGCTGAACGCCCTTTCCGCCATAGCGGGCACCGCCATCGCGCTTCTCGACCGCCTCATGCGCGCCGGTGGAGGCCCCCGAAGGCACCGCCGCGCGACCGAAGGCGCCGTCGTCAAGCAGAACATCGACCTCGACCGTCGGATTGCCGCGGCTGTCGAGAATTTCCCGTGCCGTGATGTCGTGGATCGCGCTCATCGTCATCTACCCCTGATCTTCGCCGCAACTCTTGCCGGCTCCGTTCAACCCGACACGCGCGCTCTTCCTAGTCCCGCCCTCCTCTGCTGACAAGCCCTTGCCGCTGTGGCGCGCACGCCAGCGCCCCCAGCGCACCATCAAGCGACGGTTGAAGCGGCGCACCGCCGGCAGATCCGACCCGAGAAGCGCCAGTCCGATCGGTATCATCCAGAACCCGACGATCGGCAGAAAGCCGAGCAGTCCGCCGATCAGAAACAAAACTCCCAGCACCAGCCGTATCCATCGCGAGCGCGGCAGGCGCCGCATCAACGGATGGCGGTTCACCAGACCCGTAGGATCTTCAGGCTCAGGCGATCGTGTCATCGGCCGTTCGCGATCCGCCTTATTGTCAGCCATCTACAGCGCCAGTCCTCCGACGGGCTAAAGCGGCTTCCGAAATCTCGAAAAAGCGCGGATTGTCCACATCGATCGGCCCGTAGGGATAGTCCAGCACGATCGAATCGCAGGTGACGCCAAGATTGCGCGCGATCCGGTTCATCAGCCCTTCGAGTGTCGTCGCCTTCAGCTTGTAAAGCAGGAAGGGCACCACCCCGCAGCTTTTCAGGATCCGCCACTGACGCTTGCCGAACTGCCCGCCGGAGCGGAAGACCTCGACCGCCTTCAGGGCGTTGCGGTTGCGCAGGCCATAGAGATTGCAGGCCGACCAGCCGCCATCCTTCAGCTCGTGCCAGGCCAGACCGATCTCGGGAAATTCGGACTTCACCACTTCCTCGCGCGTGAAGCCGACCGCGACATCGCCGGAACCGGCAAGAAAGGCATCGACGAAATCGCGCACGATCTCTGGTGTCTGCAGGGCATTGTCACCGGTGCACACGACGAGCGGAAAGGGGTTGTCGATCGCCTCGGCCGCCGCCAGCACGCTGTCGGCGAGATTGCCGCGCGGAGCGACCCGGTGCAGCCGGCCCTCGTCCATGCGGCGGGCGAGATAAGGTACCGAGCGGAGAAGATCCGCGCTCTCGATCGAGACATGGATGTCGCCGATGACGCCGCTGTCCTCAAGCGAGCGCACCACCCGCTCGAGCATCACCATGCCGTCGATCGGGGCGAGGCACTTGTGGCTCACCCCCTTCATTTTCGCCACCGAATCCTCCGCGCCCTGCCGGCTTGCGGCAAGGATCAGACAGCGCACCCTGCGGCTTTCCTGCGAACCGGTCATCGCCTCATCCTCCAAACTCGCGGGCGAGCGGGCTCATCAGGGTCCCGATATGGGCCAGTTCAGGCAGGCCGGCGAGCGCCTCGCGCACCAGCCTGCGAATCTCCCCGGGCAGGAGGGTTTGCGTGCACTCGTCGAACTTCTTCCAATAGAGATCATCCGGGAAAGGCTTCCACTTTGACCCCTCAGGCCATTCGCGGGCCTCTTCCAGAGTCCGGCCATCCTTCAGCCGGACGATGACCCGGGTGACGATCTCTCCTTCGAGACCCGGCACCGGGTGCCGCTCGACGAGTTTCATTGCCGCACGCACCATTTCATCGGCGACTGCTTCGTCGGTGAATTCGGCAATTCCGGCCCGGCCACGGATCAGCAGGCTGGCGAGCGCATATTCCATTGAAAACTTCGCTTCCAGCCCGGTCTTCGGATTGCGATACATCAGATTGTTGAGATGAACGGCCGGGGCATGGACCTCGATCTTCTCGATGTCCGCCGGCGTGAAGTCGTGCTCGGCCATCAGAAACAGCAGCGCGTCCATTGCCCGGTGAGCGCTTCCGCAATTGGGGAATCGCTTGACCCGATAGCCGTGTTCGGTGATCAGCAGCGGCTCGCCGACATTCGCCGTCTCGAAACGCATGGTCTGCCCATGATCGACATGGGTGTGCCCTTCGCGCAATTCTACGAAATCGGGACCGACCATAAGGCGCTGCATGCCATGAGGACCATCGAGCGTGGCGCGCCCTGCCGTCATTCCCGCCTCTGCCAGCCGCGCCGCCATGATGCCGGCCTTGGCGGCGAGTCCGGCATGCAGCGGCTTGGTCATGGTACCGAACTGCGACATGAAGCCGGAGGCCATCGACACCGAGATCGAAAGGGCGTTGGCGGTGGCCTCGGCATCGAGCCCGAGCAGTCGCGCACATGCGGCCGCCGCCCCGAAGGCGCCCGTCGTCGCCGTCGCATGCCAGCCGCGGTCACGGTGATAGGGATTGAGCGCCTGCCCCAGACGTCCCTGAATCTGCAGCCCGACAATATAGGCATCGAGCACGCGCGCCCCGTCGGCCGCAACCTCTTCGCCGAGCGCCAGAATCGCCGGCGCCAGCACGGTCGTCGCATGCGCCTTGGGCGGGTCGAAATTGTCATCGAAATCAAGCACGTGGCCGGCCGTGCCGTTGACCAGCGCCGCCCAGGGAGCGGCCAGCCGGGTCGAGCAGCCGACCGCGCTCGCCGGACCCAGTCCCCAGCCACGCGCCACCTGTCGCACTTTCGCGGTCGCCGGTTCGGCGAGCCCGGCAATCATCACGGCGATGAAGTCGATGAATTCCCGGTGGGCGGAATGCAGGGCCTGCGCCGGCCAATCGGTCCGCGTTCCGGTGATCCAGGCGGCAAAGGCCTCAAGCGGATTGCGGGCATCACCGCCCTTGTCGTCACAAGGACCGGCGGATGCGGAAACGGATGTGTCGATGTCGGCCATGATGGAAGGATTCTCCGTGCGATCGCAATGACGAGGGAGTGACAGGACGAGCGGCAGGGCGCCAAAGAATGCGCCATGATGCCAGCGGACGTACCGCCTCTACCCGCGCCGCAAATTGGTCCTTCACCGTGCCGTTTGCAAGACCCGTCTTTCCACGCTGCCGCATTACCGCCACACTTGATTCCGAGATAAGAGCAGCGTCGGATACGGCGATTGCGCGCCGCCCTGGCGCGAACGAACACGAAGAAAGGATGGCGATCATCCATGACGGCGCTCTACGCCCTGCCCGATCATGAAGTCGTCGCTCGGCTGATCCCCGGGATCGCCGAACGCTGGCTGTCCCGTGACGAGGCACGCGCACGCATCAGGGAACAGCCCGGCTTCGTGCCGGCGGCGATCGATCCCGCCCACGGCGGTCGCATCTACTGGATCGACATCGGTGCACATCCCTTCCGGCACTGGCAGTATGTTTTCACTATCCGCCACCTGGCGCAGGAGGGCGGGATTCGCGACTTCTTCTCGTGTCCGATCGACATCCTAGACGAGGATGCGCTTTTTCATGATACGGTGCCGGTTCGCGGCCTGATCTTCCATGTCTCGCGCTGCGGCTCGACACTGCTGACCAAGGCGCTCGGTCGTCTTGAAGAACATCTGATGATCTCGCAGGGAGCCCCCTTGCAGCGCGGCTTCTGGGCCTTCGCCAGCGACGAGTGGTCGCACCCGATCCCGTCCGATCCGCCGACCCTTCGGCGTCTGGCCAACCTGATCCGGGCCATGTGCCGCCCTCGCGTGCCGGGCGAACGCGCCGCCTTCGTCAAGTTCATCAGCTGGAACATCCTTCATGCCGACCTGATCCGCCGCGCCCTGCCCGGTGTTCCGGCGATCTTCATGTATCGTGATCCGGTCGAGGTCATCGCCTCGGTCCGCAAGGAAACGACCGCAGCTCTCGTCGCAAGGAAGTGGCCGCAGGCAGCCTTTCTGACCGGCCTGCCGCTCGAACAGGCGCAGAAACTCGATGACGTTTCCTATCTAGCCCACTGCTACCGGCGGTATTTCGAGGTCGCACTCGATCTTGCAGGTCCGGATTTCCGGCTTCTCGCCTATCGGGACGTTCGGGCGGAAAATCTTGATG
>RFIU01000341.1 GCA_003695555.1 Alphaproteobacteria bacterium | reverse complement strand
GTGGATGAACCGGCGAAAGCTGCTGGCCGCCTTGGGCGGGCTGGGCGCCGCGTCGATCGCCGGCGGGGCCTTTGCGCAGACGCTCGAGCCCAATTCGCTGGAGCAGATCTCGACCTACAACAATTTCTACGAATTCGGCTGGGGCAAGGACGATCCGGCCGCCAATGCCCATGCCATGGTCACCAGCCCCTGGTCGATCACCGTGGACGGGCTGGTGGACCGCCCGGGCACCTATGGCCTGGCCGATCTGCTCGAGGGGCTGCCGCGCGAGGAGCGGATCTATCGCTTCCGCTGCGTCGAGGCCTGGTCGATGGTGGTGCCGTGGAACGGGGTCGAACTGCGCGCGGTGCTCGACAAGGTCGGCGTGCGCTCGAACGCGCGCTATGTCGCCTTCGAGACGCTGGCCGACCCGAAGCAGATGCCCGGCGTGCGTTTTCCGGTACTCGACTGGCCCTATCGCGAGGGGCTGCGCCTAGACGAGGCGATGCATCCGCTCACCCTGATGGCGGTCGGCATGTACGGCAAGCCGCTTCCGAACCAGAACGGTGCGCCCTGGCGGCTGGTGGTGCCGTGGAAATACGGCTTCAAGTCGATCAAGGCGGTGCGCGCGATCCGCCTGGTCGCCGAGCAGCCGAAGACGAGCTGGAACATGGCGAACCCGCGCGAATACGGCTTTTATGCCAATGTCAATCCGGCGGTGCCGCACCCGCGCTGGAGCCAGCGGCGCGAACGGCGCATCGGCGAATTCTTCCGCCGCGCGACATTGCCCTTCAACGGCTATGCCGACGAGGTCGCCGACCTTTATCGCGGCATGGATCTCGTTCGCAATTTCTGATGACGGCACGCCTGCAAAGCGCAGCCACCGCGTCTTCTGACAGACGTCGGCGGGCCGACCGTCTTCTCGCCGCCGCTCTGCGCCGGGCGCGTCCCTTCGCCATCGCCGCGATGGCGCTGCCCGGCGCCTGGCTGGTCTGGCAGTGGGGGCGGCTCGCCCTCGGCCTGCCTCATGCCCTCGGCCCCAATCCGCAGGAATGGACCCACATCTTCACCGGCCGCTGGGCGATCGGCCTCTTGATCGCGACCCTGTCGCTGACCCCGACCAGACAGCTGACGGGGCTCGTCGCGCCGCTGCTCTATCGTCGGATGCTTGGGCTCGCCGCCTTCTTCTATGCGCTGATGCACATCGTGAACTATGTCGTGCTCGACCAGTTCTTCGCATGGCACGAAATCGCCCGCGACATCGCCAAGCGCCCCTACATTCTCGCCGGGCTCGCCGCCTTCCTCGTGCTCGTACCGCTGGCGGCGACTTCGACGCGCGCTGCGGTCCGCCGGCTCGGTGCGCGGCGCTGGCAGGCGCTGCACCGACTCGCCTATCTTGCCCTTGCGCTGGCGAGCCTCCATTATCTGCTGCAGATGAAGGGGCTCGAGCCGCGCCCCCTGGTTCATGCGGGCCTTGCCGGCCTGGTGCTGGGTCTGCGCCCGCTGCTTGCAGGACGACGCATGAATCGCAAACGAAGGCGATAAGGAAGACCGGGTGATCGACCGACTGCCATCATCACTTCCCAATGTCCTGACCATGGCCCGCGTCGCCGCGGTGCCTATGGTGGTGGCCGCCTTCTATCTGCCCCAGCCGCTGGGGAGCTGGGTCGCCTTCATCATCTTCGTTGTTGCCGGCATCACCGATTATTTCGATGGCCTGCTGGCACGTCGGCTCGGCGCGACGAGCGCCTTCGGCCGTTTTCTCGACCCGATCGCCGACAAGCTGCTGGTCGGAGCGATTCTGATGATGCTGGTGGCGGTGCGCTGGGTGGACGGCATCCATGTGCTCGCCGCCCTTATCATCCTGATGCGCGAGATTCTGGTTTCGGGCCTGCGCGAGCACCTCGCCGAAATTCGCGTTGCGGTACCAGTCAGCCGACTTGCCAAGTGGAAGACTACGGTGCAGATGGTCGCCATCGGCGCGCTGGTCTGGGGACCGGGCGGGGCCGAGGTCGGCCTTCCCGCCCATCTCGTCGGGATCATCGGTCTGTGGATCGCCGCGCTGCTAACGCTGGTTACCGGCTATGACTATCTGCGCGCCGGACTGAAACATCTTACCTGACCGGCCCGTCACCACCGCGATGAAGCCGGCGACAAGAGGATCCGATCATGACGCAGGCGAAGACCGGGGAAATCGAGCTCGTCTATTTTGCCTGGGTGCGCGAGCGGCTGGGCCGCGACTCCGAGCGGCTGGCCCTGCCGGGGGATGTCGATTCGGTCGCGCGCCTCATCGACTGGCTGGCCGCCATCGATACGGATCATGCCGATGCCTTGGCCGCGCGCGAACGCCTCGTCGTCGCCGTCAACCGTGAGCGGGCCGGCCCCGACCATCCGGTCCGCGCCGGCGACGAAATCGCCGTCTTTCCACCGGTCACCGGGGGCTAGGGCAATGACCGCGATTCGCGTCTGCGCCACACCGATCGACCTTGCCAGCGAGATCGCCGATTTCTTCGCCCGCAATGAAGGGGCCGGCGCCATCGTCCATTTCATCGGCCGAATGCGCGGGACGGACGGGGATGCACGGATCGTCGCGATGGAGCTCGAGCACTATCCCGGCATGTGCGAGGCCGAACTGGCGCGCATCGCCGAAGAGGTGCGCGCGCGCTTTTCGCTCGACGATGCCCGCATCGTGCACCGCATCGGCCGCATGACGGCGGGCGACCCGATCGTCCTGGTCGCCACTGCCGCCCGCCACCGGCGCGAGGCCTTCGCCGGCGCCGAGGCGCTGATGGACTTTCTCAAGACCCGCGCCCCCTTCTGGAAAAAGGAGCATTTCGCCGACGGCACCAGCCGCTGGGTCGAGGCGCGCGAAAGCGACGAACGTGCGGCGCAGCGCTGGGTCCTCCCTGCTGAGAGCACCGGGGTCAAGGGGCGGGTGGACGAAGAGGCGCCCTGATGACGGAGCGACCCGCGATCGACAGCCGCCTGTTCCTGCGCGAGGCGTCTCTTCTCGAGGGATGGGCCGGGCTTGCCGTCGCATCACGACGACTCGATGCCAGGCTCGCCGCCGAGGCGAAGGCGTCCGGACTGCCGCTTACCGCCGCGCGAATCCTGTTGCTCATCGCCGCACACGAGGGTCTTGACGGCAAACGGATCGAATCGCTGCTGGCACGCCCGCGAGCATCGGTCGCCCCGCGCATTGCCCTGCTCGTCCGACGCGGCCTGATCGAACGTCGAGTCGCCCGTGACGACCGACGACGCCGCCAGCATTATCTGACGGAAGAAGGCCATACGCTGGCGCGCGCGATGTTCGCCCGCCTTGCTCCGCTGATGGCGACCGCCTATCGCCGTGCCGGGGCGGACGCGGTCATCGGCTTTCAGCGCGTGCTCGATGCGCTCGCCCCGGAATCGGCGGCATCCGCCGCATCCGATGTCGCAGGTCTCGGCGGGCAGATGGCGGGGTCAAGCCTGCCGGCCAGCCGCTCATAGCGGCGCAGCGCCTGATCCAAGGCGGCCATGGTGCGGGCAAGATCCGGTGTCGCATCATCGAGCCAGACCCGGATGACCGGAGCCAGCACCAGGCTCGCCAGCCCCTTCACCCGCGCCAGGCCGATGAGGCCATGAGCACCGATCCCTGCCGCTTCCAGCGCATGGCGCGCGAAGAGCGCGAGATTTCTCAGCATCACGGCACCGAGCAGGGGATCGAAGGGCGCCGCGCGCATCAGCACCTTGAGAGCGGGGCGCGACGAGGCCGCCGTTTCGAAACGACGCATCAGCACGGCGAACAGCCGCTCGCGCGGCGGCTCCGAGGGATCGAGATCGGCCGCCTCCTCGAACATCGCCGCATTGGCCCGCCGTGAGGCGGCGATCAGCACCTCATAGAGACTGTCGAATTCGCGCAGGAACTCGGCGCGCGTAACGCCGGCAGCCAAGGCCACCGCATCGATGTCCGCGCATCGCCAGCCTCGCTCGGCGATCACCGATAGCGCCGCGTCGATGATCCGCCCGCGCAGATCCGCGGATGCCGTGCCTCGCGAAGCGCGCCGCCGGGCACTTCGCTCACTCGTCTCTTCCGTTGTCCGGGGGCGGCCCTTTGCCGAGGCCGTTGCCCGGCTTTTCGTCTTCCCGGCCATCGTCCTCTTCTCCTGGCTTTCCGGTCCGAAGTCCTGCGGCGACCTCCCGGCCGAGCTCGACCGCGCGTCGATGCGCCGCCCGGACCGCCTCTTCCATCAACGTCCGCAGCGCGGAATTGTGCCCGAAGACGGCAAGCGCCGCGGCGGTCGTGCCGCCGGGGCTCGTCACTTCTTCACGCAGGCACGCCGGCGGATCGTCGGGGCGCGCCTCCATCAGGGCAGCCGCCCCGACCACGGTGGCGCGCGCGAGCCGTGCCGCCACCTCGGCCGGCAGGCCTTCGCGGCAGGCCGCCGCTTCCAGCGCCTGGGTGAAGGCGAAAACATAGGCCGGGCCGCTGCCCGAGACTGCGGTCACCGCATCGAGCAGCTTTTCGTCCGCAAGGGTCACCGTCTCGCCGACCGCCGAGAAAAGCGCCCGGGCCATCTCCATGCACCGCTCATCCACGCCGCGGCCAGCGGCAAGCGCGGTAATGCCGCGACCGATCTCGGCCGCCAGATTGGGCATGGCGCGGGCCGCCCGGCAACCGGTCGATTCCAGCGCGGCGAGCGGCACCCCGGCGGCGATCGAGATCAGCAGCGCCTCACCCCAGCGATTGCCGCCGAC
>RFIU01000032.1 GCA_003695555.1 Alphaproteobacteria bacterium | reverse complement strand
GCTCGTCCAGAATCCCATCCTGGCCATGGCTGGTATAGGGATCGAGCGCGACATCGGCCATCACCCCGATGCCCGGTACTTCGCGCTTCAGCCGACGGATCGCGCGGCAGACGAGATTGTCGGGATTGAGCGCCTCTTCCCCGCGCGGCGTGCGCCGGTCGGGCGAGGTGTAGGGAAACAGGGCGATGAGCGGAATGCCGAGATCGGCGGCGCGTCCCGCCGCCTCGACCAGCGAGGGCAGGGCGTAGCGCACGACGCCCGGCATCGAGTCGATCGGCTCGTCCGTCTCGCCTGTGGTGACGAAGACCGGCCAGATCAGATCGCCCGGCCGCAATCCATGCTCGCGCACCAGATCGCGCGACCAGGCGGTGCGCCGCGTGCGGCGCAGGCGGGTAGCGGGAAAACGTCCGGGAAAGTCGCGCATGTCGGTGCTCCTCGAAACGGCTTCGGCGGGTTCCCGTCTTCCATAACGCGACCACCGCCCGCCTGCAATCGAAGGCGCATTCCGCCGCTTTGACGACCTTTCCAAAAGGTCTATAAGCCGAAGCGGCCGGCGCAGTCCCGCCGGACCTTGGGGACAGCAGAACAAAGAAGGAGTGCAGGCCATGACCCGCGAGCTTCATCATTTCATCGGCGGCCGTCAGGTGGCCGGAACCTCGGGCCGCTTTCTCGACGTCTTCAATCCCTCCAGCGGCGAGGTGCAGGCGAAGACGCCGCTCGCTTCGCGTGACGAGGTGGAAAGCGCGATCGCTGCGGCCGAAAAGGCGTTTCCCGAATGGTCGGCGACGCCGGCGGTGAAGCGCGCGCGGGTGATGTTCCGCTTCCTCGAACTCGTCACCGCCGAAAAGGACGCGCTTGCCACCGTCCTGTCGAGCGAACATGGAAAAGTCTTCGAGGATGCCCGCGGCGATGTCCAGCGCGGTCTTGAGGTGATCGAATTCGCCTGCGGCATTCCGCACTTCATGAAGGGCGAATTCGCCGACAATGTCGCGACCGGCATCGACGTCTATTCGATGAGGAAACCCCTCGGCGTGGTCGCCGGCATCACCCCCTTCAATTTCCCGGCGATGATTCCGATGTGGATGTTCGGCATTGCGCTCGCCTGCGGCAATACGATGGTCATCAAGCCGTCGGAAAAGGATCCGAGCGTGCCGCTGCGCCTTGCCGAACTGATGATCGAGGCGGGCGCACCGGAGGGCGTGCTCAATGTCGTCAATGGCGACAAGGAGGCGGTCGATACCCTGATCGAGGATCCCCGCGTCAAGGCACTCGCCTTCGTCGGATCGACCCCGATCGCGAAATACGTCTATGCCGGGGCCGCCGCGCAGGGAAAGCGCTGTCAGGCAATGGGCGGAGCGAAGAACCACATGGTGATCCTGCCCGATGCCGACCTCGATCAGGTGGTGGACGCGCTGATCGGCTCCGCCTTCGGCTCGGCGGGCGAGCGCTGCATGGCCAATCCGGTGGCCGTCCCGGTGGGCGACGAGCTCGCCGACGAGATCGTCCGCCGGCTCGTGCCGCGGATGGCGGAGCTGAAGATCGGTCCCTCGCTCGACCCGGCCTCTGAAATGGGCCCGCTGGTCACCGCCGCTCACCGCGATCGGGTGATCTCCTACATCGAGATGGGTGTCAAGGAGGGCGCGAAGCTGGTCGTTGATGGACGCGATTTCCGTTGCACGGCCCAAGGCTATGAGAACGGCTTCTACCTTGGCGCCACCCTGTTCGATCATGTAACACCCGACATGCAGTCCTATCAGGACGAGATCTTCGGCCCCGTCCTGCAGATCGTCCGGGCGAAGAATTTCGAGGAGGCGATGGCGCTGCCCTCGAAGCACCGCTATGGCAACGGTACCTCGATCTTCACCCGCGACGGCGATGCGGCGCGCGAGTATGCCGACAAGGTGAATGTCGGGCAGGTCGGGATCAATGTTCCCATTCCGGTACCGGCATCCTTCTTCAGCTTCGGCGGCTGGAAGGACAGCGCCTTCGGCGATCTCAATCAGTACGGAACGGAAGGGGTGCGCTTCTATACCGAGCTGAAGAAGGTGACCTCGCGCTGGCCGACCGGCATCCGCGCCGGCGCCGAATTCCACATCCCGACGACGGGGCAGTGAAGCCACAAAGATCGGCGATTGGTGATCGGCTGTCGATGATCTGTGATCGCTCAGCGATGATGGGTTGCCGGTGAGCAGTCACCGCTCATGGCATGCTCCACCCCTTTGATATTTTCCTCCGTCATATCAGAGGAGGAAACTTCAGGCTTGACATATCGTAACAATATATAATTGATCGATAGTATTGCCATTGCCCACTTTCGTTCCGTTTCCGAAAGCCGGGGTGGAGCATGACGAACACGAGGGGGATACCCATGATGAAAATCCAGCGGAATCTGCTGACGGTGGCGCTGACGGCCACGACGCTCGCATTGTTCGACTGGGACGACCGCATTCTGCGTCTTGTGCCGGGCTGGACGGACTTGAAGAAAGTTCTGTATCCCATCGAACCGTTTCTGATCAATACGATTCTCATTCTGCTCGATACGCTGGTCGCCTTGTGGCTCGTCGGCATCGCCCTGCGCTTCGTCGGCAATGCGCAAGGGCGGCCCCGCATTCTCGACTGGATCGGCCTGACCGCATCACCGATGCCGGCGATCCGGGTCGTCGGACTGGCCCTGATCCCGTCCTATCTGGTCTTTGCTCTGACTCAGCCGGTCAGTCACGACGTAGTGAGCTATGCGGTGGCCTATCTTGCCTTCATCGATCCATTCATCGAAGAGGTGATCTATCGCGGAGCCGCCTTCGGTCTTTTGCGCCGGATCGCGGGCTGGCCCTTCTGGCTGGCGGCCGGTCTGCCGGCTGTCTTCTTCGGTCTCGGGCATGCGAATCCGTTCACCGTTTCGCCCTCGCTCGACACGATCATGACCTTCACCATCACCTTCTCGGGCGCGATCATCTTCAGCTGGCTCTATGAACGCTGGAAATTCAATCTCTGGGTCCCGGTCTTTCTGCATGCCTTCATGAACTTCGCCTGGAACCTGTTCAATGTCGGGGACGGCGCGTTTGCCGGCTGGCTGCCGCTTGCCATGCAGATCACCAGCATGACTCTCGCGATCCTGCTAACCCTGCGCTGGACGAATGGCGCACGGATGGCGAACGGGTGACGATGCGCGCCGTTTTTTTCGGGTGTGCGATCCGTATGGTCCATGCTAGCCTCTTCCATCTCTGTTTCACGGGGGATCAGGGGTGGAAGGCGCAAGGCGCCATCAAGACAAGAGGTTCATCATGAAAGATCGATTTTTCGCGGCCGTCCGCGATTGCGCGCAGCCGGCCTCTTTGCGGGTGATGATGCTGGCCGGTGCCGCGACGCTGCTTCTCGCCGCTTGTGGTCAGAGCGACAAGGGTGGAGATCATCAGTCGGCCGAGACGCCTGCCGCCACCGCCGACTCTGCGGGAGAGCAGGCTGCGGAAGACGCCACGAAGACCCCGAGCGGTTGGGGGGATGCGGTCCGCCGTCAGTTCATCGAGAGCTGCAACAGCACCTCCGGCGGTCAGGAAGCCTATTGCGCCTGTGCGGCCGAGCTTTCCGAAAAGAACTATCCCGACATGGCCGAGTTCGAAGCCAAGATGCGCAGTGGCGATTCGGAGATGGTCGAGTTCGTGCAGAAGAAGCTGATTGCTGCGTGCGGCGACAAGATCAAGCGGCCGTAACCGCTTCGCGCGGGAAAGAGACGGGGGCTGGTGCCGCCGTCATCAATCGGATATCACGAGCAACCCGGCGGTAAGGAATACCGGCGCTCGGCAGGGTAATGGCGTAAGAGGTCACGGCCTCTTTCGTCCAGGAGAATTTCAGGGAGCACGAAGACCATGGCGGGAAGCGTCAACAAGGTGATACTGGTCGGCAATCTCGGGCGCGATCCGGAAGTGCGGTCGTTGAACGACGGCTCGCAGGTGGTCCAGCTTTCGGTTGCGACGTCCGATACCTGGAAGGACAAGACCACCGGCGAACGCCGCGAGCGCACGGAATGGCACCGCGTGGTGATCTTCAACGAGAATCTCGGCCGCGTCGCCCAGAACTATCTGCGCAAGGGCTCGAAGGTCTATCTCGAAGGCCAGTTGCAGACCCGCAAATGGACCGATCAGTCGGGGCAGGACCGCTATACGACGGAAATCGTGCTCGGCCGCTTTCGGGGCGAGCTCGTGCTGCTCGACAGCCGCTCGGAACGCGAGGCAATGGGCGGCGGACCGGCGCCGATGGCCGCACCGGCGTCCGGCGGGCAGGGCGGCGGACCGGCGCCGATCGCAGACGACCTCGACGACGAAATCCCCTTCTAGGCGGGTTCCCCGCTGGAAAGGCCATCTGCTTTCTGTCCGTCCTGCCGAACGCCTGAGCGTCCCGGCGCGAAAGCCGACGGCATCCCCGGCCTTAGCCGCCTGTCAGGTGAGGCAGCCACAGAGCGATCTCGGGCCACGCCATGACGAGAATGAGCCCCAGAATCTGCAGCAGAACGAAGGGAACGATACCCCGATAGATGTCCTGCATGCCGACCCCTGCCGGTGCCACCCCCTTCATGTAGAACAGCGCAAACCCGAAGGGCGGGGTCAGGAAACTGGTCTGAAGATTGATCGCCACCAGCACCGCGAACCACGGGATCGTCAATTCCGGCCAGGGAACGTGGCCGGCGAAATCGAGCGCGCGGATGACCGGCGCGAAGACCGGCAGGATGATCAGCGTGATCTGGATCCAGTCGAAAAAGAATCCGAGCAGGAAGACCACCAGCATCAGAACCAGCAGAATTCCCCATGGGCCAACGCCGAGGGCGCCGACGATCTCGATGATGAGGTCGTGACCGCCGAGCAGCGCGAAGATGTAGGAAAAGGCGGTCGCGCCGATGAATATGCCGAACAGCATCGCCGAGGTGAGCGCGGTCCGGTCGAGAATCGTCTGAAGCTCGGCGAGTCGCAGTCGCCCGCGCAAGGCCGCCAGGACAAGAGCGCCGGCCGCGCCGATGCCGGAGGCTTCCGTCGGTGTCGCCACGCCGCCGATGATCGATCCCAGCACGGCAATGATCAGCAGCACCGGCGGCAGGAAGCTGCGGATCAGCAGCCGCGCGAAGGCCGTCCAGCTT
>RFIU01000340.1 GCA_003695555.1 Alphaproteobacteria bacterium | reverse complement strand
GGGTTCGAGCCGCGCCAGCTCGCGCGCAAGAGAACGCGGCAGCACCGCCACCGCCACCCTTCCACCGTCAAGCGGCGGGATCGGCATCATGTTGAAGACGGCGATGATGCAGTTGAAGAAGACCATGATCTGCAGCATCGGCTGCGCCCAGCGGGCGAGTGCGTCGGGCAGCAGCATGGTCAGCGGCAGCAGCAGGACGGCGGCAAGAGCAAGGAGCAGATTGGTGACAGGCCCGGCGAGCGCAACCAGCGCGCTGTCGCGTCGTGGATGGAGCAGGCGGGCGAAGTTCACCGGCACCGGCTTCGCATAGCCGAAGGCGACACCGCCGACGAGCAGCAGAATGAGCGGCAGAAGGATCGTCCCGAAAGGATCGACATGGGCGATCGGATTGAGGGTCAGCCTGCCGGCCCGCGCCGCGGTGTCATCGCCCAGCCAGCGGGCCACATAACCATGTGCGGCTTCGTGGAAGCTGACCGCGAAAAGAACGGGCAGCGCCCAAAGGGCGATCTTGGCGAACCATGCTCCGAATTCGGCGGTCATGGTCGCGCCTCGTTGCACTCTTCGCCACCGGCGGCAACAGGTGAGGCGCCGGGAGAGGAATTCTCCTCTTCGCGGGTGCGATCACCGGCGAGCATCCGCCGCAGACGCTCGCAGGCGGCATCTGCATCGAAGGATTGACGCTCGCCGGACGGTGCGCGCAGCGCCCGCGCGAGCCGCTCACGGGAGGTATCGCGCATCACCGGTGCAACGGCCAGCGCGCGTGCCATGTCCTCAGGACGTCCGGAACAGATCAGCGCCAGATCGCAGCCCGCTTCCAGACAGTTGCCGACCCGTCCTTCGATCGGACCGGCCAGCGCCCCCATCCCAAGATCGTCGCTGATCAGCAGCCCGTCGAAGCCGAGATCGGCACGGATGAAGCGACGGATCACCGTCTCCGAAAGGCTTGCCGGTCGTTCGGGATCGAGCGCCTCGTAGATGACATGGGCAGTCATCGCCGCCGGTGCATCGGCAAGCGCGCGGAAGGGGATGAAGTCGTGTTCCTCAAGTTCCTCAATCGAGGCGCTGACCCGCGCTGCCTCTTCATGGGTATCGACCGGCGCACGCCCATGGCCGGGAATGTGCTTGATGACCGGCAACACCCCATGGGCAAGCAGCGCATCGACGGCAATGCGGCCGAGTCGGGCGACGATCTCGGGATCGCGCGACCAGGCCCGCTCGCCGATCACCGGATCGGCCCCTTCGACCGGCACGTCCAGCACCGGTGCGGCGTCGGCATTGATTCCATGACGACGCAGATCCTCGGCGATCAGCGCCATCGCCAGTTCCAGCGCGGCCGCCGCGCGAATGAAATCGCTCTCGGCGATCTCGCCGAAACGGCGGGCCGGCGGCATGTCATGCGCAAGCGGTGGACGCAGCCGCTGCACCGGCCCGCCTTCCTGATCGACCAGGATCAGCGGCGCGTTCTCGCCACCGCACAGCTCGGAAAATTCGGTGATCAGCCTTTTCAGGCTCTCCCCATCCGTGATGTTGCGGCCGAACAGGATCAGGCCGGCCGGCCGATGCATGCGCACCAGCTCGCGCTCTTCGCCCAGAAATTCAGGACCGGCAAGCGAGACGATGACAGGCGCGGGCGCGTTCACGGCACCCTCACGACGATGCAGTTGAGCTTCTCCGCGCGGGCCTCGCGGCATTTCGCCTCGGCCGCCCGCCGGCCTGCGAACGGCCCACCACGGATCCGCCAGAAGTGCATGCCGTCGCGCTCGGCCGGAACGATGGCCCAGTGCAGCCCCTTGAAGAGGCGGGGATGATCATAGGGCAGCGCGGCGACGAACGACTCGGCACGGTGGCGCATCTGAAAGGCGGCGATCTGAATGTTCCAGGGTCCCGGCAGGCCGCCGTTGTCCGCCGCTGCGCTCGCGCCGGTCGCCTCCTTCGGCTTCGTGGGCGGGGCGGCAGCAGGTTCCGGCGCCCCCGCATTACCTGGAACGCTGACGGCTTGGCCGGACGTCTTTTCTTCATGCTTGCCGGACCCGGCCGTTTCGCCGGACTCTCGTGCCGGGGTGGGCGTCGCCTCGGGTGCAGGCGTTTCCGGCCCCTCGGCAAGCTTTTCCTTTTCTTCGCCACCCTCGCCGTTCAGACGCTGATAGACCAGCCGGTCGCGGTCCGGCACCTCCATTCCGCCGGGTTCAGCCGGCGGTTCGCGATGTGCGGTTTCAGGGGCCGCCACCTCGATCGGTGCGCCGGCCTCGCGCTGATGGACATAAAGATAAATGAGCCAAGCCACGAACAGCGTCACCACCAGTGCCGCCAGTCCGCCGAGCAGCAGGCGCCGTTCGCCGAGCAGACGGGAGAGCAACCCGCCGGGCTCGTCGCCGGAACCGTCTCCCCCGACCGGCGCCGTCCAAGGCGGCGTCCCGTCATTGCCGGATGCGCCGTGTTCCGAATCTTCCTCGGCCATGTTCCTCGTCCTCCCCTTGCGTGAAAGCGGCGGCGTAGATCCCCGGACCGGACCTTCGCTGGCCTTTCGCTTCGAGATTAGCGCATTTCCTCACGCGGCGTCACCCCGAGGATCGCAAGGCCCGAGGCGATCACGCCTGCAACGCCAGCAACAAGGGCAAGGCGGGCGAGAGTGAGGTCGCGCTTGCCGGGTTGCACGAAGCGGGCTTCGGGATCGTCATTGCCGAGATTCCACAAGGCGTGAAATTCCGCCGCCAGATCATAGAGGTAGAAAGCGACCCGGTGCGGCTCGCGTTCCCGCGCGGCCTGTTCGACAAGACGCGGCCATTCCAGAAGGCGCCGGATCAGGGCAAGCTCTTCCGGCCGGTCGAGCAGGCGCAGGTCGGCCCTCTGCGCAAGAGCCCGCGGCCTCAGGTCGAGATCCGGAAAATGCTCGGCCGCCTTGCGACGCGCAGAAAAACTGCGGGCATGGGCATACTGCACATAAAAGACCGGGTTGTCCTTCGTCTGCTCCTTGACCTTCTCGAAGTCGAAATCGAGCTGCGCATCATTCTTGCGGGTCAGCATGATGAAGCGCACGACATCGCGCCCCACCTCGTCCACTACTTCCCGCAGGGTGACGAAGGTTCCCGAACGCTTCGACATCTTGACCGGCTCGCCGCCGCGCAGCAGCCGCACCATCTGGCAGAGCAGCGCGTCGAATCGCACCTGGTCGTCGCTGAGCGCGCGCACCGCCGCCGTCATCCGCTTGACATAGCCGCCGTGATCGGCGCCAAGAACGTCGATGAGCTGGGTGAAGCCGCGTGCGATCTTGTCGGCGTGATAGGCGATGTCGGCGGCGAAATAGGTATAGCTGCCGTCCGATTTCTGAAGCGGACGATCGACATCGTCGCCGAAGGCGGTGGCGCGGAAGAGCAGCTGTTCGCGCGGCTCCCAATCGTCGGGACGTTTGCCCTTCGGCGGCTCGAGCACGCCACGATAGACCAGGCCGCGCTCGGCAAGCTGCGCGATGGTCCGTTCCACCCGGCCCGAGCGATGCAGCTCGCGTTCGGAAAAGAAGGTTTCGTGATGCACGCCCAGCGCCGCGAGGTCGTCGCGGATCATCTCCATCATCCGCTCGACCGCGAATTCCCGGATCGGCTCCAGCCAGACCTCTTCCGGCGCATTCAACCAAGCGCGGCCATGTATGCGGGCGAGTTCCTTGCCGAGCGGGATCAGATAGTCGCCGGGATAAAGGCCGGGGGGAATTTCACCGATCGGCTCGCCGCAGGCCTCGCGGTAGCGCAGGTGGACCGAACGTGCGAGGGTGGTGATCTGTCCCCCTGCATCATTGATGTAGTATTCGCGATGCACCGCATAGCCGGCCTTCTCCAAGAGATTGGCCAGCGCATCCCCGACGACCGCGCCGCGCACGTGACCGACATGCATCGGCCCGGTCGGATTGGCCGAAACATATTCGATATTGACCTTTTCGCCGCCCCCGATGATCGAAGCGCCATACCCTGTTCCTTCGCGCAGAATCTCGGGCAGTCGGTCGCGCAGAAAGTCGCTCGCAAGCCGCAGATTGACGAAGCCCGGCCCGGCGACCTCGATGGCGGCAATCTCTGGCAGACCGTGCAGTTCGTCGGCCAGCAGCTCGGCGATCTCGCGCGGTTTGCGCTTCAGGGGGCGGGCCAGCACCAGCGCCGCATTGGTCGCCAGATCGCCATGCGCCCGTTCGCGTGGCGGCTCGACCTTGACGGCGGCAAGCGGCAGGTCGGCCGCCTTCCGGCCTTCACGTTCCGCCAGCCGCTCCAGCGCCTGCCTGACGATCGTTTCAAAGTGAGAAAAGATGTTCATGTCGGATATTCTGTGATCTCGAAGAGCTTGCGATATTCTCTCAGGGCATAGCGATCGGTCATGCCGGCGATGAAATCGGCCACGGCGCGCGCCGTCGTCTCAGTACCGGGCGCATCGCAGCGCGCTTCCCACTCGGCGGGCATGCAGTGCGGCTCGGCTATATAGAGGTCGAAGAGCGCTTCCACCACCCTTTTTCCCTTGATCAGGCCACGCACGATATAGCGGTTCCGGTACATGCGTTCGTGCAGAAAGGCGCGGGTCTGTTCGAGCGCTTCACGCAGGCTCGCGGAGAAATCGACCAGCGGTGCACCGGCCCGGCGTACATCTTCTATGCTCGAGATTGCGAGCCGTTCGAGACGCATCCGGCTTTCACTTACCAGATCGCCGACCATGCGGTCGATCAGGCGCCGCACCAGTTCATGAACCCGCACCGTGCGTGGCTGTTCGCCGAGTGCGGCCACCTCCTCCATCGCCGGCGCGACGAGATCGAGACCGACAATGTCGGTAAAGGCGAACAGTCCGGCACGCAATCCGTCATCGATATCATGCGCGGTATAGGCGATGTCGTCGGCCATCGCGGCTATCTGCGCCTCGACCCCGGGCCACAGACCGAGCGCGAGATCATGTCGTCGCGCATATTCGGCGAGCGCGAAGGGAATCGGCTTCTTCGCCTCGCCCTTCGCATCCAGCAGCGGGCCATTGTGCTTGGCGAGACCTTCGAGAGTCTCGAAGGTCAGATTGAGGCCGGGGAAGGCGGCATAGCGTCGCTCCAGCTCGGTCACCAGACGGATGGTCTGCGCATTGTGATCGAAGCCGCCGAAGTCCGCCATCATCCGATCCAGCGTTTCTTCGCCGGCATGGCCGAAGGGAGGATGGCCGAGATCGTGAGCGAGCGCACAGGCTTCTGCCAGATCCTCGTCAAGGCCGAGCAGACGGGCTGCCGAACGGGTGATCTGCGCGACCTCCAGCGAATGGGTGAGCCGCGTCCGGTAATGATCCCCCTCATGATAGACGAAGACCTGCGTCTTGTATTCGAGGCGCCGGAAGGCGGTCGAATGAATGATTCGGTCGCGGTCGCGCTGAAAGGGCGAACGGGTGGCGCTTTCCGGCTCCGGATGCAGTCGTCCGCGCGATCGGGATGCCCGCGCCGCCCATGGCGCGAGCAGCGATTCGCGATCGACGCGGCGGTCTTTGCGCGTTCCTGACGATGCCATCGGCTGCATGACCCCTGCAACGGCAAGAAGGAGATGGGCGATACCACCCGCCCCCTCTTATCCTTGACGACGGGGCACATGCAACGGACCACCCGACGGACCACCGCCCCGCCGGCATGTTATGCGCGACGGTAGCCCTGCCGGACGGATCGCGGGAACGGGCTTCGGCCGCCGGAACTATCTTCCTTCAGCCGCCTTCTCGATGAAGGCGGCGACATCATCGTGCAGCGCCTTCAGCGCCGGTTCGTGTAGATAGATCATGTGGCCGGATTCGTAATAGCGGTACGAAATGTTCTTCTGCAGGCGTTCCGGCATCGGCAGGTGCTGCATTTCATAGCGGCTTGCGGCGAATGTCGTGCCGAGGTCGAAGTAGCCGCCGGTCACCAGCACCTTGAGATCAGGATTGGTGATCAGGGCGGCGGCCATGTCAGGCATGACATTCAAAATGCCGGGAAAGGCGAATCGCTGCCCCGGCGCGCGATGCTTGAATTCCCATTTCGGGAAGACCCGCGCGAAGGGCTGGAAGCTGCGGTCCGCCGGGAATCCGAGCACATCGCGCGCGTATTCATTGTAGGCCGAAACATAGGCCGAGCTGATCGCCGCGCTCATCGGATCATAGTGCGCCTCCTTGGCCAGCGGATCCATCGTCGGACCGGCAAAACGCGCGTCGAGGCGGCCCGTCGTGCTCTCCTCGTCACCGAGAAGCGCATGCTCGAAGACGCCGCCCGAGACGCGCAGATTCGCCTTCAGCAGAAAATCGACGGGAAGCCCCGTGAAGCGATGAAGCTGCTCGGCGATCCGCTTCTTTTCGGCCGCCGGAAGGGCGGCACCCTTGGCGAGCGCCGTCAGATACGGCCCCATCGCGAAGGCTTCGGCCTTGCTCAGCAGGTCTTCCAGGCTGCCGGGCTGCTCCGGCAGCTTGTGATGATACCAGGCGGTGGCAGCAAAGCTCGGCAGCGCCAGCGCATAGGCGAGACCGACGCCGGGATTGGCCTCCGGCCCGTCGATGCTGAGCGTGAAATTGAGGATCTGCGAGAGCATGATGACGCCATTCAGATCGATACTGTACTCGGACTGCAGAAGATTCGACAGTACCGCGGCGCGGGTCGTGCCGTAGCTTTCGCCGAACAGGAATTTCGGCGAGTTCCAGCGATGATGACGGGTCAGGAAGCTGCGGATGAACTCGGCGAACGCCCGGGCATCCTGATCGATGCCCCAGAAGGCCTTCTCCTTGTCCTTGCCGGCCATCCGGCCGAAACCCGTGCCCGGTGCATCGACGAAGACGAGATCGCTGGCATCAAGCAGGCTCTGATGATTCTCGCTCAGACGATAGGGCGCAGGCCTGGTGTGCGTATGGTCGGCCGTCACCACCCGTCGCGGCCCGAAGGCGCCCATGTGCAGCCAGACCGTTGACGAGCCGGGCCCGCCGTTGAAGAGAAAGGTGACTGGTCGCTGCGCGGCCTTGGCGCCCTTGGCAAAATAGGCGACATAGCTCATCGCCGCTTCCGGC
>RFIU01000339.1 GCA_003695555.1 Alphaproteobacteria bacterium | reverse complement strand
CTCTTCGAGCGAAGGGGTGTCGCGGTAAAGCGCGCGGGCACGCTCGACCAGCTCCTTGCGGCTCGGCAGCAGGCGTAGTGCGGCATCATGACCGGTCAGCGCTTCAAGCCGCATCCGCCACTGGGCAAGCCGGTCCTGCACGCCATGGATCGCTTCATCCATCTGCTGCTGAACCTGATGGCCGGTTTCCTGAATTCGGCTGCTGGCGCGATCGCGCGCGGCGACCATTGCCGCCCCCATCTCCGCCCGGCGTTGGCGGGCCTGTTCGATCAGGCGACACAGCTCGGCAATGCGTTCCTCGACCTTGAGGCGGGCAAGCAGTTCCTCAGCGGCGCGTTCGATGGTCGCGGTCTTCAGGCGTCGCCGGTTCTCGACCACCGCCTTCGGCGGCAGCTTGAAGTCACCGACAAGACGCAGGGCGCGCAGCACCCTGAGCAGCAGATAGCTGAGGTCGAGCTCGTACCAGCGAAAACCCTGACGCACCGAGGACTGATAATAATGGTGGTTGTTGTGCCAGCCCTCGCCCATCGTCAGCAGCGCCAGCCACCAGTTATTGCGCGAGGCGTCGCCCGTGACATAGCGCCGCCGGCCCAGCACATGAGCCAGCGAATTGATCGAGAAAGTCGCATGCCACAGCGCGACCGTGGACCAGAAGAAGCCGACGACCAGCATCGACCAGCCGCCCACCGCCCAGGTCGCAAAGCCGAGCGCGATCGCCGGCAGATAGGGGTGACGATCGAGCCACACGAGTTCGGGGTATTTCGCGAAATCCGGGATCCGCTCCAGCTTCGTCGGCTCGTATCGCGGTTCGAAGATCCAGCCGAGATGGGCCCGCCAGAAACCGCGCCGGACCGGAGAGTGGGGGTCGCTGTCGGTGTCGGAATACTTGTGGTGGTCGCGATGATGCGCCGCCCACCAGAGGACGCCGCGCTGCGCCGAGGACTGGGCGAGGAGCGCCAGCAGGAACTGGAAGATGCGCCCGGCGCGGAAAGCGCGGTGCGAGAAATAGCGGTGATAGCCGGCCGTCACGCCGAACATGCGCGCCCAGTAGAGCGCAAGGCCGACCGCCACGTCTTCAAGGCGTACGCCGGTCCATATCGCAGCCAGGCAGGCCAGATGGGCAAGCACGAAGGGGATGGTCGTGCGCCAGTCGATCCGGTCCGGGCGCAGGCCCGGTTCGGTGGAAGAAGAAGGATTCGGTGTCATGATGTCCAAGTCTGAGTGATGGATATGAAGAAACCGCAAACGCCCGCCGGATGTGCCATCTCGGTGGGTGCTGACGTTCGCGCGTCGATCGCGATCGCCCGAGCCTAGCCCGTATCGCCGGCAACCACAAGCACCGACGTCGCACCCTGTTTCCGGCAGCCATGGGAAAACAGAAGTGCCGGTGATGGCGACCCCGGCAGGACTCGAACCTGCAACCGGTGGATTAGAAGTCCACTGCTCTATCCGGTTGAGCTACGGGGCCATGCGCGTGTCGCGTCACAAAGGGGCGGGTAGCAGGAATGCGTCACTTGAAATTGTCGGCGTAGGACTTGATGATCCGCTTCGGTTCGTGTGCCGGCAGAACATGACAGGCAAGCCCCTGCTCGGCGGCAAAACGCTTCGCCTCATCCAAGGTGGCGAACTTCAGCCGGATCTGGCCGCGCGCCCCGACGACACCGGTCCAGCCCATCAGCGGCTCGCGGAAACGCGGCCCCGGATTCTCGACTTCCAGGATCCATTGACGCGTGTTTCGGCGCCCCGACTGGGTGGCCGGCTTCGACGGGCGATAGATGCGCGCAGTGGTCATCGCTCGGACTCCCTCACTCTGGTGCGCTGCGCGAAGGCAACGCCCTAGCGCAGCCCATAGCACCGCCCGTCACGATGAGGCAAGCAGGGCGCGCATCCGCGCGTAATCGGCCGCGGCGCGCGCACGGCCCGCCCGGTCGAGGCGCGAAACGCCGATCAGCACCGTAAAGGAGACGAGAATCGCGATCGGCGCCGGATAGGTGATATCAAGGAGCGGTACCGCATTGCCCAATGCCTTCACCCATACCCCCGGCCCGGCGATGACGAGGACAAGCGCGCTGGCAAGCCCCGCCGCAGCCCCTGACAGCGCCCCGCGGGCGGTCAGGCCGGCCCAGTGAATGGTGAGCAGCAGCAGCGGGAAATTGGCGCCGGCGGCGATGGTGAAAGCGAGCGCGATCATGTAGGCGATGTTCTCGCCCTCGAAGGCGAGCCCCGCGACGATCGCGACGGCCCCGACACCGAGCGTGGTCAGGCGCGAGATCCGCAGTTCCGCCGCATCGCTCAGGCTTCCATGACGGATCAGACTGGCGATCAGGTCATGCGCCACCGCTCCGGCGCAGGCAAGCGTCAGGCCGGCGACGACGGCAAGAATGGTGGCGAAGGCAATCGCCGAGATGACCCCGAAGAAGATCGGCCCGCCGAGCGCGCGCGCAAGATGAATCGCCGCCATATTGGCACCGCCGACGAGAGAGGCTCCCTCATGGAATTCAGCCGCCGGACGGACATGGACGATGGTCGCATAGCCGATGACGAAGAAGATCAGAACGAAGACGAAGGCGACGAAGCCCGCGCCCCAGAGCGCCGAACGCTGCGCCTCGCGCTCGTCGGGAACGGTGAAGAAGCGGATCATCAGATGCGGCAGGCCGGCGAGACCGAAGACCAGACCGGCAGCCAGCGACAGGGCGGCCGCGGGATCATCGAGCAGGCCTCCGGGGGCGAAGATCGCTCGCCCCTGCGGATGCGTGGCCGCCGCCTGCGCATAGAGGTCGCCGAGGGTAAAGCCGTGCGCGGCGAGCGCCAGCACGGCCAGCGCCGTCGTGCCGGCGATCAGCAGCACCGCCTTGACGATCTGCACCCAGGTGGTGGCCAGCATGCCGCCGAGCGCGACATAGAAGACCATCAGCGCCCCGACGACCGGCACCGCGAAACTGTAGCGGATCCCGAAGAGCACCTCGATCAGGCTACCCGCGCCGACCACCTGCGCGACCAGATAGAAGAGGCTGACGGCAAGCGTCGACAGGGCGGCGAATGCGCGCATCGCCCCACCGGGGAACCGCACCGCAAGCACATCGGCCATCGTGTAGCGGCCGAGCCGGCGCAGCGGGCCGGCGAACAGCGAGAGGATCAGCGCCAGGCCGGCAAGCGGGCTCAAGATATAGATGATCGCATCGAATCCATGGCTGTAGATCAGCCCGACGATGCCCAGAAAGGTCGCCGCCGAGAGGAAGTCGCCGGCGATCGCCAGACCGTTCTGCCGCCCCGAAATCCGGTGGCCGGCGGTATAGAATTCCTCGCGGTCATGGGTGCGGCGCGCCGCCCAGACGGTGATCGCCAGGGTGATCGCGATGGTCAGGAAGAAGAAGATTCTGGAGAGCGCGGTATCGTCCATCATTCCGCCTTCCCTGCCCCTTGCCCGGTCGGGCGCGGCGCACGGGACTGCCGATGCGCGAACCAGAAGAGCGCCGCCATGATCAGGACGAGATCGGCGAACGCGCTCGCCATCGCCCACGTCACCGGTGAGCCGGGAAGCGCCTGCGCGAAGAAGCCCGGCCACCGATACCAGGCGGCGACCAGCAGAAAGAAGCCGCCGGTGGCCACCCCCAGCAGCAGACCGACCGGCGCGCCGCCGCCCTTGATGGCGAGCCGCGGACCATCTCCTTTCCCGGCGGAATCGTGCATCACCGGCTTCTCTCCTTGCCCGATCGAAGGTGGCGGATCCGTCCGGACGATCGCGGGGTGGACCTGCCTTTCCATGGCAGGAAACATTTCATGTTTCAAGTATCGCTGCGGAAGAGGAATTATCGACTCATGCGCCGCCGCCGGCACGAACGGGGGTGGACCCGATGGGGACAAAGGCCCGAGGATGCCGCCCGAGCCACGACCGGACCCTGCGCGCGGATCCCGGCCCGGCAGGGCGCCCACCGCAGCCGGTTCGTCGATCGCTGCCGACTCGAACGAAAGCATCGTTCCGGCTTGCCGGTGGCGGATTTCAGCCACCAAGTCAGCGATAG
>RFIU01000338.1 GCA_003695555.1 Alphaproteobacteria bacterium | reverse complement strand
CGGGGCGGCCTTCGAACCGGACTGCGGGGCCAGCCGGTGACGACGGTTGAGCGGGCGGTGCGGCCGGCAAGCCCTGACGGCTGCCCGCCCGCTCAGTCGTCGTCACCGGCTGGCCCCGCAGTCCGGTTCGAAGGCCGCCCCGCCGACGGCAGAACGGCGGAGACGAACTTGCGGAAGGCATCGGCGCGGTGGCTGATGCGATGCTTTTCGGCCGGATCCATCTCGCCGAAGGTGATCTCGTGGCCGGCGGGCACGAAGATCGGATCATAGCCGAAGCCGCGCTCGCCACGTGGCGGCCAGACGATCTCGCCTGCGACCCGGCCTTCGAACCGGACTGCGGGGCCAGCCGGTGACGACGGTTGAGCGGGCAGGCAGCCGTCAGGGCTTGCCGGCGGCACCGCCCGTGCCGGGAACGCTGAAGGCCGATCCGGTCCTCGCCGTCTATGTCCACTGGCCCTTCTGTCTGCACAAATGCCCCTATTGCGACTTCAACAGCCACGTGCGTTCGGCCGCCGAGCGCGGACATGACCCTTGGAGCGAGCACTATCTCGCCTCGCTTGCGGCCTGGGCCCGTCAGCTGCCGGCGGCGCGCACCGCCACGATCTTCTTCGGCGGCGGCACGCCTTCGCTGATGCCGCCCGAGCTTGTCAGCCAAGTGATCATGCGCATTCTGGAGATCTGGCCGCCGGTCGATGATGCGCCGATCGAGATCACCCTCGAGGCCAATCCGACCTCGGTCGAGGCGGCGCGTCTCGCCGATCTGCGCGCCGCGGGGGTCAATCGCGTCTCGCTCGGCCTGCAGGCGCTTGATGATGCGGCGCTCGCGGTCCTCGGTCGGCAGCATTCGGTGGCCGAGGGGCTTGCCGCGCTCGAAGAAGCGCAGCGTCATTTCGCACGCGTCAATCTCGACCTGATCCATAGCCGACCCGGCCAGACGCCCGAGGCATGGGCGGCGGAATGGTCGCGCGCACTCGCGCTCGGCACCGAGCATCTCTCCGGCTACCAGCTCACCATCGAGCCCGGCACCCGCTTCGCCACCCTCCATCGCATGCACCGGCTCGACCTGCCCGACGAGACGGCGGCGGCCGACATGCTGCTTCTTACCCGCCAGCTCGCCGCGGCGGCGGGGCGGCCGGCCTATGAGGTGTCCAATTTCGCGCGGCCCGGGGCCGAGTGCCGGCACAATCTCGCCTATTGGCGTCATCAACCCTGGGTCGGAATCGGTCCCGGCGCCCATGGTCGACTGCCGGGCGCAAGTCCTGGCGAATGGTATGGATTTGCCGCCATCCGCCGGCCGGAGGAATGGGCGGCGGCAGTTCGTTCGGGTAAGCCGCTGGCGCTCGCCGAGGTCGAACCGGTCGATCCCGATCAGGCGATGCGCGATGCGCTGATGATGGGGCTGCGGCTGGCCGAGGGGGTCGATCCGAGCGAACTCGCCCGCCGCTTCGGGCGCAATACTGATACCGTCATCGACTTCGTACGGGCAAGGGACCTGGCCGAGGCAGGATATTTGCGCGTGGCGCAAGGACGCATTCGCCCCGCCGGAGATGGCTGGCTGCTGCTCGACCGCATCCTCGCCGAGATCCTGCGCTGATCGGCGGTGCGAGCGGTATGCGCGGCCGGCTTGACGGCATCCGGGGGCGGGCCTATCTCATGGGCGCAAGAGAGATGAATTCCAGCGAGCGCGTCATGGCCGTCCTGCCCGTCGTCTGCATTCCCGATCCCGTGCTGCGTGCGAAGAGCGCGCCGGTCGAGCACATCGACGACGCGCTCAAGCGGCTGGCAGGCGACATGATTGAGACGATGTACGCCGCCCCCGGCATCGGCCTGGCGGCGATTCAGGTGGCGGTGCCGCGCCGAATGCTGGTCGTCGATACCGATTACGAGGGCGAGGAGGATCGCAATCCGAGGGTCTTCGTCAATCCGGAAATCCTCTGGCGCTCGGATGAGATGCGCGTTCACAATGAGGGCTGCCTGTCGGTGCCCGAGCATTATGCCGAAGTCGCCCGCCCGGCGCGCGTACGGGTCAAGTATCTCGATCTCGAAGGTCGCGAGCATGTCGAGGAAGCGGACGGTCTGCTCGCCACCTGCCTTCAACATGAGATCGACCATCTCGACGGCCGGCTGTTCGTGGATCATCTCTCGAAGCTCAAGCGCGACATGATCATCAAGAAGATCGTCAAGGCGCGGCGCGAACAGGAACGGCGCGCGGCGAAGGTCCTCTAGGACGGTCGCGCGGCCGCGCCCGGCATGTCCGCCGCGTGACGCGAAGACGGAGGGAGGCTTTTCGACCATGCGCCCCTTGCGCCTCGCCTTCATGGGAACCCCCGACTTCGCGGTGCCGGCGCTCGAACGCCTGATCGCCGAAGGGCACGATCTGCGCCTCGTTCTGACTCAGCCGCCGCGTCCTGCCGGACGTGGCCACCGCCTGCGCCGCAGTCCCGTTCACGAGCTGGCCGAACGCCACGGCATCCCGGTCCACACACCGGAGAGGCTGAAGGGCGATGCCGCGATCGTCGAGGAGCTGACAGGCCTCGATCTCGATGTCGCGGTGGTTGTCGCCTATGGTCTGATCCTGCCGCGCGAGGTGCTGGAGGCGCCGCGGCTGGGTGCGCTCAACATTCATGCCTCGCTGCTGCCGCGCTGGCGCGGCGCGGCGCCGATTCAGCGGGCGATCTTGGCCGGCGACCGCGAGACGGGCATCACCATCATGAAGATGGATGAAGGGCTGGATACCGGACCGATCCTGGCAAGGCGCGCGATCGCGATTCGACCGGACGAGACGGCGGGCACGCTGCATGACCGGCTGGCAGCGCTCGGCGCCGAGATGATCGCGGAGGTTCTTCCCGCCTATGCGTTCGGGAGCCTCACGCCCCGCCCGCAGCCGCAAGAAGGCGTCACCTATGCCCGCAAGATCGAAAAGCGCGAAACACGCATCGACTGGGGCGAGGATGCGCCGGCGCTTGCCCGCAGGATCCGCGCCTTTTCGCCCGCCCCGGGTGCGCGCGCCTGGCTGGACGGTGAGCCGCTGAAGATTCTGATGGCCCGTCCGAGCGGGCATGTCGGGAAAGAGGGTGCCCCGCCCGGCACCGTGCTCGCCGCCTCGCCGCTCGTCGTCGCCTGCGGCGACGGGGCGGTGGAGATCACCCGGCTGCAGCGGCCGGGCCGTGCGCCGCTCGAGGCGGAAGAATTTCTGCGCGGCTTTCGAATCGAACCGGGCATGCGCTTCGAGCCTGCCCCGGCCGGAAAGGCGTCGGCGTGACCCGCTTTCGCCTGACCATCGAATACGACGGCCGGCCATTCGTCGGCTGGCAGCGGCAGGCGAATGGCACCGGTGTTCAGCAGGTGCTGGAAGACGCGGTCCGCGCCTTCACCGGCGAACAGGTGACGGTCTTCGGTGCCGGGCGCACCGATGCCGGTGTTCATTCCCTCGGCCAGGTCGCCCATGTCGATATCGAAAAGCCGATGCGCGCTGATCAGGTGATGGGTGCGCTCAATCATCACGTCAAGCCCTGGCCGGTCTCGGCGCTGCGGGTGGAAGAGGTGGACGAGGATTTCCACGCCCGTTTTTCCTGCCGCCAGCGCGCCTACCGTTATCGTATCGTCAATCGCCGTGCACCGCTCACCTTCGATCGGGGACTCGCCTGGCGGGTGGGTCGTCCGCTCGATACGGAAGCGATGCGCGCCGCTGCCCGCCACCTTGTCGGCCGCCACGACTTCACGACCTTCCGGCACGTCGCCTGTCAGGCACGCTCGCCGGTCAAGACGCTCGACCTGCTCGAGGTCGAGCGGATCGACGACGAGGTCCATGTTCTCGCCATGGCGCGCTCCTTCCTGCATCATCAGGTGCGTTCGATGGTCGGCTGTCTGGCGCTCGTCGGGATCGGCAAATGGCGGCCGGAGGACATGAAGGCGGCGCTGGACGCGCGCGATCGCCGGGCGCTCGGTCTCAACGCTCCGCCCGACGGGCTCTATTTCCTCTGGGCAAAATATTGAGAGTGAGAAAAAACGCCGGGCGGGGGAATTCCGCCCGGCGTTCCCTTATGCGTGATTCGCAGCGTGTGCCGCCTAGAAGCGGTAGCCGAAGCCGGCGCCGAAGATCCAAGGATCGAGATCGACCTTGGCGATCTGGGCCCGGTCGGCACCACGCAGCGTCGTGTTCAGGAAGACCTTCTTGGCATCGACATTGAACATCCAGGGGCTGTCGCCGAGCTGATAGTCGAAGCCGATCTGAGCCGCCCACCCGAAGCCGTCCTTGTAATGGGTTTCGCTGGCAAGACCACCCGGCGCCGCCTTCGAATCATAGAAGATCGTGTAATTGACGCCGATGCCGGCATAGGGCTTGAAATGCTCGCCGACCGGCAGGTGATACTGAAGCAGCAGGGTCGGCGGCAGCAGGCTCACCTTGCCGACCGGGACCCGTCCGAGCGGCAGCAGATTGACCTGGACATTGTGGCGGGTCGTCGCGGCGATGAGCTCGAGCGCGAGATTGTCGGTCAGGAAGTAGCTGAAGTCCACTTCCGGCACCACGTCATCCTTGACCAGCGCCTGTGCATCGGTGACGCCGATGGTCTTGTCGTCCTTGGGGCTGACATAGAGTGCGCGTACCCGCACGACGACGTCTCCGGCCTGCGGCAGACCGTCCGTGTCCTGCGCCATGGCCGGGGCGGCGGCGATCCCGGCGGCCAGGCCCAGCGCCGACATGCCGACGGCCGCCAGGGCCCGAACGATCTTGTTCTTCACATTCGTCTTGCTCATGATTTGGATCTCCTTGCCTTGGACAGAACTTCGCATCGGCTCTTTCATTCCCCGGCGAAAGAGCACTCGCACGCCTGCCCTAACGCGAAGGGGACGGCGCAGGTTTGATGCAGGTCAATCCGCATGCCTGCCGGAAGAGGTGTGGCATTTTCACAACAGACGAACAGGGCCGGGGAATCCGGTGCCGGAGGGTCGGTTGTCGGCCGGCTAGAGGATGAAGCGCTCGACATCGCCCGGCGCAGTGAGCTCGCCGAGATGACGGCGCACGAATTCGGCATCGACGGTGACCGCCGTGTCACGGGCCAGATCGGGCGCCTCGAAGCTGGTTTCCTCGAGAACCTTTTCCAGCACCGTATGCAGACGCCGGGCGCCGATGTTCTCGACGCTGGCATTCATTTCCGTCGAGATGCGGGCGATCTCCCGGATACCGTCCTCGGTAAAGGCGAGACGTACGCCTTCGGTCGCGAGCAGCGCCTCGTACTGGCGGATCAGCGAGGTTTCGGGTTCGGTCAGGATACGCCGAAAGTCCTCTTCCGTCAGCGCGTGCAGCGCGACCCGGATCGGCAGGCGGCCCTGAAGCTCTGGCAGCAGATCGGAAGGCTTGGCAAGGTGGAAGGCGCCCGAGGCGATGAAGAGAATATGGTCGGTGCGCACCATGCCGTAGCGGGTCGAGACCGTCGTGCCCTCGATCAGCGGCAGCAGGTCGCGCTGCACTCCCTCGCGCGAGACGTCGGCGCCGCGCGCGCCTTCGCGCGCACAGACCTTGTCGATCTCGTCGATGAAAACGATGCCCTCCTCCTCGACAAGGCGCAGGGCCTCGCGGGTCAGCGCCTCTTCGTCGATGAGGCGGTCGGATTCCTCATGGATCAGCGCCTCGCGCGCCGCCGCGACGGTAAGCCGACGTCGTGATGTACGGCCGCCGCCCACCAACCGGCCGAGCATGTCGGAGAGATTGATCATGCCGACCTGGGCGCCGGGCATTCCGGGAATGTCGAGCATCGGCATGTCGCTGCCCGGCTGTTCGGCGATTTCGATTTCGATCTCTCGGTCTTCCAGCTCGCCGCGGCGCAGCCTTTCAGCAAAGCTGCGGCGGGTTTCTTCGCTCGCCTGCTCGCCGCAGATGGCATCGATCAGCCGTTTCTCGGCCGCTGCCTCGGCCTCGGCGCGCACCTGGCGACGACGTCGGACGCGGACCATCTGGCGCGCCACCTCGACAAGGTCGCGGATGATCTGTTCGACGTCGCGGCCGACATAGCCGACTTCGGTGAAGCTGGTCGCCTCGACCTTGATGAAGGGAGCGTCAGCAAGCTTCGCCAACCGCCGCGAGATTTCGGTCTTGCCGACCCCGGTCGGTCCAACCATCAGGATGTTCTTCGGCAGGATCTCCTCGCGCAGCGGTTCCGGCACCTGCCGACGCCGCCAGCGGTTCCTGAGCGCGATCGCCACCGCCCGCTTGGCTTCGGGCTGGCCGACGATGAAGCGGTCAAGCTCGTGGACGATCTCGCGCGGGGTGAAGGGAATGCGCGCCTCGCCCGTCGGTGTCGCATCGAGCGCGTTCATGATCCCGCCTCCAGACTTTCGATCAGCAGCTCGCCATTGGTATAAACGCAGAT
>RFIU01000337.1 GCA_003695555.1 Alphaproteobacteria bacterium | reverse complement strand
GCGCCGCGGCGCGTCCCATGGTCGGGGAGTAGCTCAGCCTGGTAGAGCACCGTGTTCGGGACGCGGGGGCCGGAGGTTCGAATCCTCTCTCCCCGACCATCTCTCTTTTCCAGATTCACAGCTGGAACTCATTCATAGCAGAAAGCTTGAGCCGGCGAATTGGCCGAGGATGGCCGATGTTGGTGCCTTGGATGGTGTCGGTGCCATCGTGGGCATGGGTGTCGAAGTGGGCATGGGTCTCTGAAAGGACCTCCCCGCAAGCACCATGCGATTGCGGACTTGCCCGGTGTTCTGCGTCGAACAAGCCCCCACGGCCCGTCCGAGGTGCTGCGCAGGATCCGACCTTGACCTTCCACTACCTGCTCCCATCTTCCACCTCGTTCCGGTGGCCGGCATGGCGGGCCATTTATGGCACAAGCCGGCGCGGGCGGACGCAATAGCCTTCCCGGCCGGCGAATAAGCCAGCATACTGCTTGCCAATGAAGGGGATGGAACGGCTATTTTAGTTATTGCGACGCATTATCATTCTTGCTAGGAAACGACCGAAACCGTTCCGCTAGACCGGTTGTGGTGGCACCGTGAAAATCGGAAGGTAAGCCACATGTCCATGTGACCGCCCGGCTGACGTGACGCGCTCCGGCCCGCAGGGTCCTGCGCTGTGGCCGCAAGGGGCGCGATGGTGAGCGGCAAAGAAAACCGGGAACCGTCGAACCATCGCCAGGCCCGGCGAGAAGCATGCAGAAGAGAAAGGTCCGTTGCGAATGCGCGCACCCTTGCCCACCCCCCCTCATCTGACCATGCGGCGGCCCTGGCGGGTGAATGAGGTAATGGTATCTCTCGATCGCCGACGTCATTTCGCAACGCCCGGCAAAAGCTTCCGGTTCGGAATTCCGCTCATGGTGGTGGCGGCATGCGCCATGGCATGGGCGGTGCTGCTCTTCGGGGCGGGGACGGGCCTTGCGGGCACGGCCGAGTCTTTCGTTTCAGGTGCCCAGACGCCGCCTAAGGAAAACCCTTCCACCCCTGCCACCCCTTCGAGGCAGGCCCATGAGGCGGATGCGCAGGAGACGGCACGCGCGCTATGGCGGCTTCTCGATTATCTCGCTGTCGATTACGGCGGTGCGGTTCATGATGGAGAGGTGGTCAACGCCGGCGAATACCGAGAGATGGTCGAATTCGCCCATACCGCGGCCGGCATGGTCGGGCAACTGCCCTCCTCGCCGGCACGAGAGGCGCTGGCAGACGGTGTTGCCCGTCTGATCGTGGCGATCGAACGCAAGGCCGATCCGCGCGAGGTCGCGGACATCGCCCGTGGCCTGTCTCGCCGCATCCTGCAGACCTGGCCGGTGGCGGTGGCGCCGGGAAGGGTGCCGGATGAGGAACTTGGAAGCAGACTCTATGCCGAGAACTGCGCCATGTGCCATGGCGTAAAAGGTCATGGCGATGGACCGCAGGCGGCGGGTCTGGAGCCGCCGCCGATCGACTTCAGCGATCCGGCACGCGCCGAAGAACGCAGTCTCTATGCCCTATTTTTATCCATCACCGACGGCATTGCGGGCACGGCAATGCCCCCCTATGCGAATCTTTCGACGCAGGAGCGCTGGGCGCTCGCCTTTCACGTCGGCCGCTTCGCGTATTCTCCTGCATTGGCCGAAGAAGGCGCGAAGATCTGGCAAGAGCGACAGGATGAGGTGCGCCGGCTGATCCCCGACATGGATGCGCTGGTCCGCAGCATCCCGAGCACGCTCGCACGCGAGCTCGGCGAGCAGGATGCCCGGGCGATCACCGCCTGGCTGCGCCATCATCCCGAAGTCCTGATGCCTTCCGCCGCCCGCGATCTGGAAGCGGCGAAAGCGCGTCTTGAGGAAGCGCTGGCCAGCTATCGTGAGGGCGATAGACGAGCAGCGAAGAAGGCGGCGCTTTCCGCCTATCTCGACCATGTCGAACCGGTCGAACCGCTGCTCAAGACCCGCGCGCCGGCGCTGATGCGGCGGATCGAATCGGCAATGGCCGACGTGCGGGCCACGATCGATCGGCGCAAGAACCCCGATGATCTGGCCGACAGCATCGGCCGGGCCGATGCGCTGATCGACGAGGCGGCCGCCCTGCTCGCCGACCGCAACCGGGCGGACGCGACGGCTAGCTTCGTCGGCGCCTATACGATCCTGCTGCGCGAAGGGCTCGAAGCCCTGCTCGTCGTCGTCGCGATGATTGCCTTTCTCGCCAAATCGGGGCGCCGCGAGCTGCTCGCGCACGTCCATGCTGGCTGGGTAGTGGCTCTGCTTGCCGGCGGGCTGACCTGGATGGCCGCCACGCATCTCGTCGTGATCAGCGGCGCAGGGCGCGAACTGACCGAAGGGATCGGCGGGCTGGTAGCGGCGGCGGTGCTGGTTTCGGTCGGCATCTGGATGCACGGCAAAAGCAATGCCGAAAGCTGGCGGCGCTATATCGCTGAGACGATGCAGCGCGCGCTTTCTCGCCGCTCTGCCTGGTTTCTGTTCGGTCTGTCGTTTCTCGTCGTCTATCGCGAGGCGTTCGAGACGATCCTGTTCTATGCCGCCCTGTGGAGCGAAGGGGCCCATTCCGCGGTCGCCTCCGGTGCCGCAGCGGCAGCGATCAGCCTGATCGCCATCGCCTGGCTTTTCCTGCGCTTCAGCCTGCGCCTGCCGATCCGTCAGTTCTTCCTGTTCAGTTCATGGCTGATCGCGGTGCTCGCCGTGATACTGGCCGGCAAGGGCATCGCCGCCCTGCAGGAAGCAGGCTGGATCGGCATTACGCCGCTTTCCGGCCTGCCGCGCATCGACATCGTCGGCCTGTTTCCGACCGCCGAGGGGCTGGCCGTGCAGATCGCGACGCTGGTCGTCCTGCTGCTCGCCTTCCACCTGCACGGACGCGATTCGCAGCCGGCCACCTCTACCGACACGGCCGAGTAAGGCACCGGACAGGTTCCGCACGCTTGGGAACGGGGGATATGAGAGACATGGGAAAGCCTGACGCCATCGCCGATCCGTATTCTGGGGAATTCAGGCTGCCTTCTTGCGGCCGAGCTTGCCGATCAGATAGTCGAGGTTGTCGGCATCCAGCTCCTCGTCCATCTGGGTAACGACTCGTTCGATCATCACCTGGCGGAAGCGCTCGCGATCGTCGCCGCCGGTCTCGGTCAGTTCCTCGCCGATCGCCACCCCGATGACGACCATCTTGAAGAGGCTTTCGGGCATGCCGGCCTTTTCGCACAGTCGCTTGAGGCCGAGGCGCCCCTTGTCGTGAATCAGGGAAAAGGCATTCGGAATCGGAATTCCGGCCCGCTTTGCGAGCGCCGCCTCGAAAAAGGTAAGATCGCCCATGCACAAGGCGCGGACGATGAGAGTCGGGGTGAGGCGCTTGTTGCGGTGGAGCTGATCGACAAGTTCGATCACGTCGGGCGCCTTGATGTCGGGGTTGAGCAGGCTGACCGTCGCCCGCTCACGTGTCTGCATCACGAGATCGGTCGCCATCGTATCGGAAAGCTGGTGACGCGTGACCAGCTGAGTGCGCAGGTTTTCGGACACCATGCTCACCAGTCGTTCAGCGACCACAAGCGGCAGAGCGGAGCGACGCACGAGTCCTTCCTGGACCTTCGGGCTGTCCTTGTACTGCTCGACCACCTTCTCGAAGGTCTCGTCGGCGATCTCGGCGCCCTCATTGGCGACAAGCGTCGAGACGACCCGTTCGCTGCCGGTGTCGGCAAGACGATCGGATACCGGCGCCGAGACCCTCGGGCGACGGGCGACGGCGACCTGATGCGCCTCGCCCTTGGTTTCGATGATCCGAATGAGATCCTTATCGGAGAGCACGTCGGACAGCTCGATGACCGGAAGTGCGACCTCTTCCACATCTTCGGCAAGCGTGCGGGCCACGTCTCCTGGAAGGTCGGGACTTTCGGCGAGCGTCTGGGCAAGAGCCTTGCGGACCCGGACCTCCGCATCATGAACCATGACGCGGAAGATCTCTTCGGCAAGTTCGCGCTCCTTGGGGCCCAGCTCACCCTGTCGGAAATAGCTGCCGACCTTTTCGGCGGTCTCGGCGCGTGCCTCGCTGGAACGCTCTTCCAGCAGTCGGGCGACATCGGCAGCGCTCAGAATGGTTTGATTCATCGACCTCGACACCCCGCGATTGCAGACGTGGGTGAACGGAAAAGGGAACGCCCCGGGCCTTCCCCCCGCTCGTCGAGAAGCCTAACCGGGTGAAGGTTAAGCACCGGTAAAAGACCGCCGCCGTCGCGATCGTCAGCCAAAGAGCCGGTTGTTCCCGCTTCCGCTTGCCGCTAGCATGCGCCGCGCCGGAAGCGACACGGGGCCCGGGGAGCCGGATGCCCAACGTTGGCCGTGCGCCGGGACGTAGCGGGCGCAGACGGCAAAGAAGAAGAAAAGGCAGGAACGACAACCGCAACAAGGGGAAACCGCTCGATGAACCTGCAATCATCCGCCATCGCGCCACGAGGTCATGCGCATCGCTGGCTCCTGCTATCCGTCCTTATGCTGCTTGCTGCCGTCACCGCCGCGCCGACCGGCACCGCACATGCAGCCGTCACGGCGCAGTGCACGCCGGCGGAACAAACGCTTTCCGAGCGCATCAATGCCGCGGTCGCCCCGGTCACCGATTTCGTTTCCGGCCTGATCTTCACCGAAATCCCGATCCCCGGCACCGGGGGGGGCAAGACGGCTCGGGCCGAACTTCGTCTGAAAGAAGGACGCCTACGCGAAGGCGCACTGGTGCGTCTGGAGATCGGCGGCGTGCGCCATGCCTTCGAATTCGACCGTGACGGTATCGTTTGCGACGGCCATCTGCCGGTCGAGATGGCAACCACCGCAGCGGCGACCGCCGAACTGCTGCGCGACCGCCTCTTGAGCATCCATGGTGATCAGCTGACTAAAGCCACGGTCGTTCCCGCCGAAGGGCAGACGCGTATCGAGCTCGTCGCGCCCGTCAGGCTTTCTCCCCATCTTTCGACCAGCGGCGATGGGCTGGCGGCGAGCGATTTCACCGACGGATCGGTAGGCATGCCGCTGATCGTTCTCTGGCTGCTGCTTGGCGCCGTATTCTTCACCTTGAAGATGGGCTTCATCAATCTGCGCGGCTTCCGGCACGCGATACAGGTCGCCCGCGGCGTCTATGACGACCCGAAGGATCCGGGCGAGGTG
>RFIU01000336.1 GCA_003695555.1 Alphaproteobacteria bacterium | reverse complement strand
TCCCCGGGGTGGCGAGCGCCGGCGAGATGATGCGCGCGGCGGAATACGGCTTCAAGGTCCAGAAGTTCTTTCCCGCCGGCGTGCTCGGCGGTCCAAAGGTCCTGAAGGCGGTCGCCGGCCCGCTTCCTGACCTTCGCTTCCTGCCGACCGGGGGCATCACCGCCGAAACGGCCCCGGAATGGCTGGCGCTTGCCCATGTTCTGGCGGTCGGCGGTTCGTGGATCGCACCGCCTGCGCTGCTTGCCGCGCGGGATTATGCCGCAATCGGCCGGCGGCTTGATGAATTGGCTCAGCTCTCGCCATCACCGTAGCGGACAATGCGCACCTTCTCGAGGGTCACCAGCCCGCTCGAGAGCATCGGTTCGAGCGCATCGAGCAGCGCCTCGATCCGCTCTTCGCCATCGACGATCTCGATGACCACCGGCAGATCCTCCGACAGGCGCAGGATCTTGGCGGTATGCAGCCGGCTCGAATGGCCGAAGCCCATCGGACCGCGCAGTACGGTCGCCCCCGCCATCCCCATTTCGCGCGCCTTCAGGACGATCGCCTCATAGAGCGGACGGCCATCGAAGCGATCGCTCTCGCCCATGAAGATGCGGCACAATACCGCCTCGCTTGCGCTCTTCATCGTCTGCCGTGCTCCCGTTTCCTGTGTACTCTTTCGTTCTCCGCCCTTCACGTCTCAACGATTGAGCGACCAGCCAGCGGCCCAGCCGATCCACACTGCGATCAGACACAGCGCCACCGAACCAACAATATTGAGAAAGGCGGCCACCCATTCGCCGTCCTGAACAAGGGACAGCGTCTGAAGCGAGAAGGAAGAAAAGGTGGTGAAGCCGCCGAAGATGCCGAGCATCAGGAACAATCTGATCTCGGGCGCGATCATCCAGCGCCCTTCGGGTGCCGAGAGCGCAGCGACGAGGCCGATTAGGAACGATCCCGTGACATTCACGGTCAGTGTTCCGAAGGGAAAAGTCTCGCCGACGAAACGTGCGACGAGTCCGGAGACCGTGAAGCGCAGCAGGCCACCGAGCGCGCTGCCCGCCGCCACCCATGCTCCAAGCACCCATTGGTTCATGAAAAGTGCCTTTCGGTCCGCTCTCGCCGTCAATCGGCAACGAACCTAGTCGCCCGCGTTCGCGCCGGCAAGCACCTGCGAGGCAGGACCATGGACGCTGTGGCCGCATCATCGCTTGCCAAGCCGCCGGATTCCCGCTACACCGCGCCGCGCGCGCGATTCCGCTGGACACCCGTTCACGCATCCCTGGAGGCCGTCGGGCAGGCGGGTCGTTTTTGCGCACCCCGTTCACAGAGCTTCGGAGATACATGCGATGGCCCGAGAAATCGTCACCCTGGAAGCGATGCCGCGCGAAAAGGCCGGAAAGGGATCCGCCCGCGCCGCGCGTCGTGCCGGGCTGGTGCCTGCCGTGATCTATGGCGGCAAGCAGCGCCCGGTTCTCGTCACCCTGAAGAAGAATCAGCTGATCGCGATCATCAATCGCGGCGGCTTCCTCTCGCACCAGTATGAAATCCGCATCGAGGGCGGCAAGGCCGAACGCGTGCTGCCCCGTGATGTTCAGTTTCATCCGGTCAACGAGGATCCGCTTCACGTCGATTTCCTGCGCCTGTCGAAGGATGCGCGGGTGACGGTCGAAGTGCCCGTCCATTTCGTCAATGAGAAGGACTCACCCGGCCTCAAGCGCGGGGGCGTTCTCAACATCGTCCGTCACGAGATCGAGCTGGAAGTGCCCGCCGATTCCATCCCTGAGGAGATCCGGGCGGATCTTTCCGGCCTTGACATCGGCGATGCGCTGAAGATCAGCGCCGTAACGCTGCCTGAAGGCGCGCATCCGACGATCACCGACCGCGATTTTACCATCGCCACCATCTCGGCCCCGTCCGGCATGAAGGCCGAGGCAGAGGAGGAAGAAGGCGAGGAAGCGGCCGAGGCGACCGGCGAAGAGACGGCGGAGGAAGGCGGCGAATAGCCGCCGACGAAATCCATGCGGCTCATCGTCGGGCTCGGCAATCCCGGCAGGCAGTATGCCGGTCATCGGCACAATGTCGGCTTCATGGCGGCAGATGAGATCGTCCGCCGTCATGGTTTCGGGCCCGAACGCCGCAAGTTCGAAAGCCTCATCCGCGAGGGACGAATCGGTGGCGAGCGCTGTCTCCTGCTCAAGCCGCAGACCTTCATGAACGAGTCGGGCCGGGCGGTGTCTGCGGCGCTGCGCTTCTACAAGCTCGCGCTCGACGAGATCATCGTCCTTCATGACGAGCTCGATCTTGCCTTCGGGCGGGTACGCGCGAAGCTCGGTGGCGGGGCGGCCGGTCACAACGGCCTTCGATCGATCATCCGGCACGTCGGCGACGACTTCTGGCGGGTGCGCATCGGCATCGGCCATCCCGGCGCGAAGGAACGGGTGACCCCCTGGGTACTGTCCGACTTCGGCCGAGATGAGCGGGACTTTCTCGAGCGCCTGCTGCTGCCGGCGGTCGCCGATGCTCTGCCGGCGCTGATTGCGGGTGATGCGGGGCGCTTCGCAAGCGAGGTCGCCCGTCTTGCCCCGCCGGCGGAAGCCCCGGTACCGGCCGAGCTTCGCCTGCGCGAACAGGACAAGGGATAGCTCCATCATGGGATTCAAGTGCGGAATCGTCGGTCTGCCGAATGTCGGAAAATCAACCCTCTTCAATGCGCTGACCCAGACGGCGGCGGCGGAAGCGGCAAACTACCCCTTCTGCACCATCGAACCGAATGTCGGCGAGGTGGCGGTACCAGACGAGCGGCTGGAAAAGATCGCGGCGCTGGCCCGATCGCGGCAGGTGATCCCGACACGGCTGTCCTTCGTCGATATCGCCGGCCTGGTGCGCGGCGCTTCGCAAGGCGAGGGGCTCGGAAATCAGTTTCTGGCCCACATTCGCGAGGTCGATGCGATCGTTCATGTCCTGCGCTGCTTCGAGAGCGGCGACATCACCCATGTCGAGGGACGCGTCGATCCGGTCGCCGATGCCGAGGTGGTCGAAACCGAATTGATGCTCGCCGACCTGCAGTCGCTGGAAAAGCGCATCCCCGGCCTCGAACGGCGCATCCGCGGCGGCGACAAGGAGGCGGCTAAGGCACTCGATCTCGTCCGCCGGATCATCGGCCTGCTGGAAGAAGGCCGGCCGGCGCGCGAGCACCGGCCCGCTGACGAGGAGCAGGCCCGGATGCTGAAGATGCTGCAATTGCTGAGCGCCAAGCCCGTGCTCTATGTCGCCAATGTCGAGGAGGATGCGGCAGCCGAAGGCAATGAACACGCGCGCCGCGTCGCCGAATATGCCGCGCGCACGCAAGCCGGCACCGTCGTCATCTCGGCGGCGATCGAGGCCGAGATCGCGGGCATCGATGATGAGGCGGAAAAACGCGAATTCCTTGCCGCTATCGGTCTTGCCGAAACCGGCCTGGCGCGGATCATCCGGGCCGGCTATGCCCTGCTCGACCTCGTCACCTTCTTTACCGCCGGTGAGAAGGAGGCGCGCGCATGGACCGTGCGCCGCGGTGCGAAGGCACCGGAAGCCGCCGGCGTCATTCATTCGGACTTCGAGCGCGGCTTCATCCGCGCCGAAGTGATCGCCTATCCGGACTACATCGCCCATGGCGGCGAACAGGGCGCGCGCGAAGCCGGCCGCATGCGCCTTGAAGGCAAGGACTATGTCGTCGCCGACGGCGACATCATGCACTTCCGCTTCGCGACGTGATTCACGGCCGATTTCGCGGCCGAGCGCCGCCGCCATGCCGGTCATTCGTGCCCGTCCGGCCAGCCGGATCGGACGGGGCGGTGATGCCGGTTCACCCCTGCCCCCTTGCCAAGACAGGCGTGGAATGAAAGGTTCGGGTCCCACGCTTTCGCAGAAAGGACATCATCACACGATGCGGGAAGGCACCATGAGAGAACCGGTCTTCTTCGAGGATTTCTCGGTCGGACAGAAGGAACGTTTCGGCCGCTATGAGGTGACGGCCGATGAAATCGTCGAATTCGCGAAGAAGTATGACCCGCAGCCCTATCATGTCGATCCGCAGGCAGCAAAAGAGTCGCTGTTCGGCGGTCTGTGCGCATCCGGTTGGCACACTTGCGCGATGACCATGCGGATGATGGTCGACCGGATGAAGGAAACCGGCACCTACTCCTATGGCTCGCCCGGCATCGACGAGGTGCGCTGGAAAAGACCGGTCTTTCCCGGCGATGTGCTCACCGTAGAGATGGAGGTGATCGACAAGCGCCGGTCGCGCTCACGGCCCGGGCTCGGCATCATCTCGAACCGCTATCACACCCTCAACCAGAAGGGCGAGGTGGTGATGAGCTTCATCGGCAATGCCTTCTTTCCCTGTCGTTCGCCTTCCGCGGATGAAGCACCGCAAGAGAAACCCGCCGTCAGCCAGGATCCGGCCTCATGACGCATTCCGCACTGTCCGCTTTTCCTTTCCTTCCTCATTCCTTCAGAATCCGGCCGTCGGTCCGGTCTGCCGGCGCGGTCGTTCCGGCGCTTGTCCTGACGCTCATGCTGTTCGCCGGTAAGGCGACCGCCGTGAGCGCCCATGATGAACCACCGCAACCGTCAGGGGCGGATGTCGTGCGCAACGCCGAGCGCGCGATCCTTGATGCCTGCATCCGCGAGGAAGGCACCAGTGCGGTGCGCTGCGGCTGCTATGTTGCGACACTGAAGAAGACGCTGCCGAGCGCCCATTACGATACCATGGTCCGCCTTGCGGCTGCCGGGATGACCGGTGACATGCAGGCATTCGAGAATCTGATCGCGGAGGAAGAACTGGATCCGCAGGCGCTTGAGGAAATGATCCAGACCACCGACCGCGCGCTGAAAGCTGCCGAAAAGATCTGCGAGGCGCGCTAAAGACGGCCTGCTGGACGACAGCCGTCGAATAGGGCGGCGTCTCTCACTTTCCTGGTGTTCCAAAAGCCGTGCG
>RFIU01000335.1 GCA_003695555.1 Alphaproteobacteria bacterium | reverse complement strand
GCCGATATGGGCAAGGTGCGCGCGCAGCTGGTGGGTGCGACCGGTCAGCGGCTCTAGCGCCAGCCAGGCCGCCCGGCCGCCCGCCCGATCGAGACGGCGCCAGACGGTGCGCGCCGGCTTGCCGGCCGGCGAAACCTCGACCCGCTCGCCCGCTCGCCCACCGACCTTGGCGAGCGGAGCCGAAATCTCACCCTGCATTCCCTTCGGCACCCCGCGCACCAGCGCCCAATAGAGCTTGCGTGCCGTCCGTCCTTTGAAGGCCCGCGCCAGCATGGCCGCACTGCGGGCATCGCGCGCCAGCACCAGGACCCCTGAAGTGTCACGATCGAGACGGTGGACGAGCCGCGGCACCTCGTCCTCGCCATGACGGCGATAGACGACGGCCAGACGATCGACGTGACGTGTGATGCCGGGTCCGCCCTGGGTTGCAAGTCCGGCCGGCTTGTTCAGGACGATGACGAAATCGTCCTCATACAGCAGCATGTCGCGTGCCAATTGCCTTTCCGCCTCGCTCAAGGGAGGGGCCTCGCGGCGGCGGCGTTCTCTTTTCGGCGCCTGCGTTACCTCGACAGGCAACGGCGGAATCCGGATCCGTTGCCCGCTGCGCACCCGATCCCCCGGGCGTGCACGCCGTCCATCCAGGCGGATCTGGCCGGTGCGCAGCAGCTTGGAGAGGCTTGCGTGCGCGAGCCCGGGATAGTGGCGACGAAACCAGCGGTCGAGCCGGATGTCATCATCGGCGGACAGAACCGTGCATTCCTGCACGCCCTGCCGGCGCACCGCATTCCGCGGGGCTTTCGCCTCCTGCCTTCCGGCTTCCTTCACGTCCGTCTTCTCCATTCCGACCGGTGACCTGCCCGACTTCGGTTCCGCTCCGGCGATAGCATGATCGTCCGGGCGAGGCGAGCCCGAGAGAGAAGACGGGCCCCTCTTCCCGACGTTGCCCATGGACATGAAACATTCATCGTGAACCGGCAATCTAGCGGCATCTGGAAATACTTGGACACCTGCTCACGGAAATGTGATCGGTTCGTGAAGACTTTCTTGATGTGTGCTCGTTTCCGTTAATACTCTTTTAAGGCGAAAATCGTGAAAGATCATCGCCATGCTGATGCCTTTCCGACAAGCTCGCTCATCTCATGTCACGCCGCCATCCTGGTTCGAGCGCGAGGATCTGCTCTGCCCGGTCATCTGCGATCTTCTGCACGAACACTGCCCAGGCAATGCGGAGGGTCGCGCGGCGCTTGCTCCTCGAGGTTCCTGGAGAGGCAACATGCCGCTCGGCGAAGAGGGTGTCGGCCTCGATTCGCTATCACGCCTGCAATTGTCCACCCGCATCAGCGAATTCTTTCACATCCACGAGACGGGCGCGGAGGATCATCTGCTCGAATGCGTGACCCTGCGAGATCTGCATGAGGCCATCCTGTTTTCGCTCCGGCAGTATGCGGGCGCGCTCACCTTCCGCTCATCGGGCAGTGTCGATCAGCCGCATGCCTGCACGCACCAGGCCGCCGACCTTCTACGCGAGGCGATCTGCTGGAGCGAGATCATCGGGGAACGCGGACGCATCGTCAGTTTCGTACCGGCCCATCACATCTACGGCTTCATCTGGACGGTGATGCTGCCATCGCTTACCGGCCTGAAAGTCCGGCGGGCGAGCGAGCACGGTTATTATGCGACCCTCCAGGGTCTGATGCCGGGCGATCTGGTCATTGCGGTGCCCGAGCTCTGGCGTTTCATCGATGAAAGCGCCCATTCTCTGCCCGAGGATGTCATCGGGGTCACCTCAGGAGCACCGCTTTCCCGCCCGCTCGCCCGCTCGCTTGCCGGGCGCGGCCTGGTTCGCCTCATCGATGCGTTCGGATCCAGCGAAACCGGCGGACTCGGCTGGCGAGAGGATTTCGATGCACCCTTCCGGGCCCTTGCGCATGTCTCGCCCGACGAATCCTCGGATCATTCGCAAAGCCGGGAAGCGACCTGCTCGCAGGACCGGATCGTCCTTTCCCTCGTCGATGGCCGGCGACGCACCCTCGTTGCGCCGGATCGGCTGGTCTGGGAAAACCTTCGCCATTTCCGGCCTTTGGGCCGGCGCGATGCCTCCATCATCATCGAGGGCCACGACGTCCACCCCGAAAAGGTCCGGGATCTCCTGCTCACTCACCCCGAGGTGATCGAAGCCGCCGTCCGTCCCGACCGCATGACCGGGCGTCTCAAGGCCTTCGTCGTGCCAGCCCGCGCCCTCTATGATCCTGACGAACTGGCTGGGCGATTGCGTCATTATCTGAAATCCCGCCTGCCGGCATTCGCGATGCCCCGTTCGATCCGCTTCGGCACCGCCCTGCCGCGCAACCGGATGGGCAAGCCTGCCGACTGGTAGTCGCCCTTCCCGTCAAAGCCGGACTCGGCTATGTGCCGAAAGGTGATGCCCCGGACGGCACGTGCCTTTCGGCGCAGCGCGGGGCGTTCGGCTGCAGGTGGGAGCGATGTGCGGAATCGCGGGACTGGCGATCATGTCACACGCTGGATCCTATGATCCGGCCAGTGAGGAAGTGCGCATGCGCCGCGCGCTCGCCCGACTGCGCCATCGCGGGCCCGATGATAAGGGGCTGGTTCGCTTTGACGACATCCGCCTGCTGCTGGGCCACCGACGCCTTGCCGTCATCGATCCTTCCCCGGCTGGTCATCAGCCGATGCGCTCGCATGGCGGCGGACAGGTTCTTGTCTATAATGGAGAAATCTACAACTCGGACGAGATCCGGCAACGGCTCGAAGAGGAATGCGGCGCCATCGCCTGGCGCGGTCATTCGGACAGCGAGGTGCTGCTTGAGGCGCTTTCCCGCTGGGGTGTCGAGAAGACCTTGACGCGCATCGATGGCATGTTCGCCTTCGCCCTCCACGATCGGCGGCTGCGACGCCTCGTCCTGGCGCGAGACCGTATGGGGGAAAAGCCGCTCTATTACGGTCTCATCGATGGGCGCTTCGCCTTCGCCTCAGAATTGGCCCCGCTCGTGCTTCTGCTCGGCCGGCGTCCCGCGATCAACCGGCGGGCGCTGGCCTCACTCCTCGCCGAAATGGTGGTGCCGGCGCCATGGAG
>RFIU01000334.1 GCA_003695555.1 Alphaproteobacteria bacterium | reverse complement strand
GTGGCCAAACGGAAAACCCGAGCTACGAAGAGGTCTGCACCGGTACCACAGGGCATGCAGAGGCGATCGAGATCATTTTCGATCCGGCGAAGATCAGCTTTGCAGACCTGCTGGAGGTCTTTTTTACCACCCATGACCCGACGCAGCGCGACGGGCAGGGGCCCGACCTCGGCCCGCAGTACCGTTCGGCAATCTTCGTCCTTGACGAGGAGCAGCGCCGCATCGCCGAAGAAGCCAAGCAACGGGCACAGGCAATGTGGGACGAGCCGATCGTCACTGAGATCGCGCATGCCGGCCGCTTTTGGCCGGCCGAGGCCTATCACCGCGACTATTTCGCCCGCAATCCCGATCAGCCCTATTGCGCGGCGGTCGTCGCACCCAAGGTCGCCAAGGCCCGTGCCCGCTGGCGGGAACGCCTGGCGCGCCGCCGTCCGGCGGAAGACTGATCCGCCGCACACCCGGATCCGCCCGAAGCGCAAGCTTTACGGGCGACATCTTGCGAACTGAAGATTCCGTCAGCTTGTCTGCGCCCGGCCGGTCATGCCATGGAAGGCGCTAAGGGATGGAGCGGCGAGGAGAAGGCCATGGATTTCGCGCTTTCCGAAGAACAGCAGTTGATCCTGAATGGAGCCGAGCGCTTCATTGCCGACCGCTATGACTTCGAAACCCGGCGGCGAATTTCGGCAAGCCCGGAAGGCTTCTCGCGCGAGTACTGGTCGGAATTCGCCGAGCTCGGCTGGTTGGCGCTCCCCTTTGCCGAAGATCACGGCGGTCTGGGTGGCAGCGCGGTCGAGGTGATGCTGCTGATGAAGGCCTTCGGAGCGGGGCTGGTGCTCGAACCCTATCTTTCAACCGTCCTGCTTGCCGGTCGGATGATCGAACGCCTTGCCGATCCGGGGCACGCCGACGAGTGGCTGGGCCCGATCCTTGCCGGCGAGCGCCTTGCGTCCCTGGCCTTCAGTGAACCGGATGCGCCCTTCGACATTCGCGACACCTCCACGACGGCCCGTCCTCTTGAAGGTGATGGCTGGTCGATCACTGGACACAAGGCGGTGGTGCTCGGCGCACCCGCTGCGGATCTGCTTCTGGTGCTCGCGCGCGAAGAGGGGCGGGGCGATCGCGGGTCACCGGCGGGTCTGCGAATCTTCGCTGTCGAGAAGCAGACGCCCGGACTCGAGATTCGCGGCTATCGCACGATCGACGGTGCTCGTGCCGGCGAGGTCATCCTCAAGGAAGTGCAGGTGGCAGAAAAGGCCGCTCTCGGCAGTGAGGGAGAAGCGGTGGCGGCAGCGCTCGATGAGGTGCTGGATGGCGCCGCACTCGCGGCATCGGCTGAAATCGTCGGGATGATGGAAGCGGTGCTTGCCAAGACCCGCGCCCATCTTTCCACCCGCCGGCAGTTCGGGCGGCCGCTCGCCGCCTTTCAGGTGCTTCAGCATCGACTCGCCGACATGCTGGTCTCGATCGAGGAGACCCGCTCGCTGGTCGAGGCGGCGACGATGACCTTTGCCATCGATTCGTCTTCGCCGGAGACCCGCCGGATGGTCAGCGCTGCCAAGATGCGCGCGGTCGAAGCAGGCGAATTCGTCACGGCGCAGGGTGTTCAGCTTCATGGTGGCATGGGCGTATCCGAAGAACTCGACATCGGCACCTACTTCAAGCATTTTCATGCCTTGAAACCGCTCTTCGGGGACGCCGATTTTCACCGCCTTCGCTTTCAGTCGCTCGGCGCTGCCGCCTGAAGCAGGGAATGGAAGCGGGAAGGACGGGGCCGTGAACGGCGGCGACGAACGCGATCTCGACACGCTGCTGAGCGAGATCCGCGCCTGCTGCCTGTGCGCGGATCTGTTGCCGCACGAGCCGCGTCCGGTCCTGCAGGCAGGCCCGCGGGCGCGCATTCTGGTGGTCGGGCAGGCGCCGGGACGTCGGGTCCATGAAACCGGCCTGCCCTTCAATGATCCCTCCGGCGAGCGCCTGCGCGACTGGATGGGCATCGGTCGAGAAACCTTCTATGATCCCGCCCGTCTCAATATCGTGCCGATGGGTTTCTGCTATCCCGGCACCGATCCGAAAGGCGGCGACCGGCCGCCAAGGCCGGAATGTGCCGCCCACTGGCGCAAGCGGCTGCTTTCCACACTAGGTCCGCAGGATCTGACGCTGGTGATCGGGCAGTATGCGATGCGCTGGCATCTCGGGCGCGAGGCAATGCGCGAGGGCGTCAGCGGAGTCGTCAGGCGCTGGCGCGAATTCGCTCCCGCGCTCTTTCCGCTGCCGCATCCGAGCCCGCGCAATATCGGCTGGTTCCGCCGTCACCCCTGGTTCGAGGCCGAAGTCGTACCGGCATTGCGCCGAAGGATAGCGGAAGTTCTCGGCCATCCTCGATAGCCCGACGAGATGATCCCCCTTCCTGTTCCTGAAGTTTTATTCTCGTGAAAACGTATTGCGAGATGACTTCTTCTTATTCTTGAATTCCGCGAGGGGATGTCACAGCCTGAGCAAGGGAAAAGGGCTGCCGAGTGGACGCGTTTTCGGTATCGAAAGGAACGGGACAATAGTATCCATGGCTGATGTCCGGCCTGCACGAGGGACGTCCCCTTCGTCGCGAGGAGAGGGATGGCGATGATCCGCATCTTTCGACATTATGTGCCGGTCGCGCTGATCGTTCTTTCCCTGATCGAGATCGCGACTCTCTTCGGCGCCTATTTGCTTGGCGAGTTCCTGCGTCTGCGGATTGCCGGACTGCAGCCGGATCCGCTGGCGAGCGCCCGTTTCGATGCCGTCGTCTATGCCATCGTCACCTGGGTGGCGATGGTTTCCGTCGGACTCTATCAGAGCCGCACCACCCTTGATCTGCGTGAAACCCTGCTCAAGCTCTTCGTCGCGCTGTTCCTTGCCGTGATTCTGTTGGCCGTGATCGGCTTCGTGACCGGCGAAACGCTGGTCTGGCGGTCGGTCCTGCTGGTCGTGACGGCGGAGGTGCTGATCGTCATCCCTCTGATCCGCTGGACCTTTGCGCGCATCGTCGATCTTGATCTGTTGCGTCGCCGCATCTTTCTGCTCGGTGAAGGCGCGCGCGCGGCACGTGCGCGGGAACTTGCCGAAAGACCGGATGCGCGCTTTCGGATCGTCGGCGGCTGCGACTGCCGGCAGGCGCGCGGAGAGGATCAGGGATCCTGCCTTATCGAACAGGTGATCGAGAGCGGCGCCAGCGAGATCGTCGTTGCCTGTGAACGGGAGCAGGAGGTGCCGATCGCCCAACTGCTCGATTGTCGTCTGAAGGGCATAGCGGTTCAGGACATCGCCGCCTTCATCGAGCGCGAGACGGGACGCGTCGATCTCGATACGCTGGACCCGGCCTATCTGGTCTTTTCCGACGGTTTCGTCGGCGGTCGCTTCTACGAACGGCTGGCCAAGCGGGGATTCGATGTCCTGCTTGCAGGTTCGGTACTGATCGTCAGCCTGCCGGTGATGCTGCTGGCGGCGCTGGCCATTCGTTTGACGAGTCCCGGCCCGGTCTTCTATCGCCAGGAGCGGGTCGGACGCGGGGGGCGCATCTTTCATCTGTTGAAGTTCCGCTCGATGGTCGTCGATGCCGAGCCGGAAGGCCATCCCCGCTGGGCCAGCGCGGACGATCCCCGCATTACGCCGGTCGGGCGTTTCTTGCGGATGACGCGCATCGACGAACTGCCGCAGGTGATCAATGTCCTGAAAAGCGAGATGAGCTTCGTCGGGCCGCGGCCGGAACGGCCATTCTTCGTCGCCAGGCTTGCCCGGGACATTCCCTTCTATCGCGAACGCCACGCGATGAAGCCGGGAATCACCGGCTGGGCGCAGATCAACTATCCCTATGGCGCATCGATCGCGGATTCGCGACGCAAGCTCGAATACGATCTCTATTACATCAAGAACTATACGCTGTTTCTCGATATCGTGATCATCCTGCAGACGTTGCGGGTGATCCTGTTTGCCGACGGAGCGCGCTGATGATCCGACAGGGGGGGAAATGGCTGCGATGGCGACCGGCGATGGTCTCGGCCATGGTCGCATTCCTGTTCGCAATGGGGCTGCGAGCCGTTGATGCTGCTCCGCCTCGTCTGGTACCGGTCAAGGTCGAGCTTCCGCCCGAGGTCGAGGCCGCCTTTGAACGGCAGGACTATCAGGCGGCGGCCCGCGTGCTTCGGATGCTGCTCGAGGAACGCCCAGGCGATCCCGGGCTGACGGCCCGACTGGCGGAAGCCTATCTGAATCTCGGCTATTTTGATGAGGCCCTTTCACTTGCCGACGAGCTTGCCGACAAGGGGGCGGGCGTCCGGCCGGTGGCGGCGGTTCTGAAGGCCCGTGCGCTGCTTGGCCTTCGTCGTGCGGATGCGGCGCTGACGGTTCTGAAGGAGCAGCGTTTTCCGGACGAGCTGACCTTGGCGGCAGCCCTTACCGAAGGCGATGCCTGGCTGCTGAAGCAGAACTATCTGAAGGCGATGGCGGCCTATGGCCGGGCCGAAGCGGCCGCTCCGAACGCGCCGGAACCGAAACTGGCGCTCGCAAGGCTGGCGCTGGCACGCGGCGACATTCCCTCCGCCGAGGAAAGCCTTGCCGGTGCCCGCAGGCTGGCACCACGCGATTCGCGGGTGCTGGCGCTGGAAGGCGAGCTCGCCAAGCGTCGCGGCGACCTCGAAGGGGCGCTGAAAAAGTTTGACGAGGCACTGGCCGCCAATCCCAACGATCTTGCCGCCCGAATCGAGCGCGCCGGGCTGCTGCTTGCGCTCGGTCGTCTGGATGAAGGCGGGCGCGAGGTCGAGATGATCCGCTCCCGACTTCCGGACTCGCCGATGAGCGACTATCTGGAGGCACTCTATCTCGTGCGCCTCGGCAAGCTCGATCAGGCCCGCAAGCACGCCGATGCGGCGGCGCGCATGCTCGGCGATTATGTGCCCTTGATCCGCTTGCGCGCCTGGTTGTCATTTCTCGAAGGCAAGACCGAAGAGGCGATCGTGCTGGCTCGCCGCGTCGTCGATCGGGCGCCCGATGATCTTGTTGCCCGCGAGCTGCTGGCGGCCGCTTTGCTCCGGCGCGCAAGCGTCAAGGCGGCGTATGAGGTGCTCGCGCCGCTCGAACGGGCGGGCAGGCTGGATGTCCGCGGCCGGATCCTGATGGCCTCGATCTATCTGCGTCTCGGTCGCTATGAGCCGGCGGTGCGGCTCTATGAACAGGCGATGAAGCGCTACCCTCAGCTCGATGAACTGAAGACGCAGTATGCATTGGGTCGCTTTGCGTTGGGCGCCGTGGACGAGGCGATCGCCCGTCTCGGCGAGGTAGCAGCCAATGGCACGGATGCTTTTCGGGCCGCTGCCATGCTGGCGCTGATCAATCGTCGCGCCGGCCGACTGGATGCCGCGATGCGGGCGGCCGAGCGGGTGGACGAGTTGTCGCCCGGCGCCCCCTTCGCCCCCAATCTTAAAGGGCTGATCGCGCTGAGCGGCGGCGAGCCGGAAAAGGCGCGGGAGTTCTTCGAGCAGGCCCTTCAACGCGATCCCGACTTCCTGCCGGCGCGGCGCAATCTTGCGCTCACCCTCGTCCGGCTCGGGCAAGATGAAGAGGCGGCACCTCTGTTCGAAGAACTGATCGAACGTGATCCGAAGGACGGCATTTCGCTGGTATCACTGGCCGAGATCCGGGCGCGTGAGGGAAATCACGCGGCCGCCTCGCGCCTGCTCGAACGGGCGGTGGCGCTGGCGCCGAAAAAGCCGCGCCTGCAGATTCTGCTGATCGACGAAACCCGCCGGGCAGGCGACAGGAAGCGGGCGTTCGCCATGGCGCGGCGTGCCGATACGCTCAACCCCGGCGTGCGCGAGATCGTCGAACGGCTGGCAGAGCTGGCATTCGAGACCGGCGATATCGAACGCGCGGAACGCGCCTGGCGGCGGCTGGTGGCGAGCTTTCCGGACGAGCCGCGCTATTATGTCGGACTGGCGCGCGCCCAATGGCGGCTGGGGCGGCTCGATACCGCCCGTCAGACTTTGCTCAAGGCTGACAAGCTGGTCAAAGAGCCGGGCCATCCCGTTCGTCGCCACATCCTTGAAATTCTGATGCAGGTCGAACAGAGCGCCGGCAACCGCAATGCGGCGATCGGTTATGGGCGAGAACTGCTGCGCCTGTTTCCCGAATCGGCCGGCGTGGAAGGCCGGCTGGCCCGCCTGCTGGCGGCGGACGGACGCAAGGATGAGGCGCTGGAACTGGCTCGCGCCGCCCATCTTCATGCCCCCGAGGACAGCGACGTCGAGCGGACATTCGCTTTTTTGCTGGATGATCTGGGGCGCAAGCAGGAAGCGATGACGCATTATGAACGCCTCATTCGACGCTTGCCGGGCGACGTGCTGCTGACCTACCGTTTCGCCCGTGTGCTGCTCGACCGGCAGGATCCGCGCGCCCTGGAGATGGCGCGCCGCGCCTGGCGGATGGCGCCGGATTCGCCGGATGTCGCGCTGCTGCTCGCCGAAGCCGAAATCCGCGTCGATCCGCAGCATGCCCGCCGACTGCTTGAAGCGCTTGCGCCGGACGGGCTCGATGATGAGCAGCGTCGCCATCGCCGCGAACTGCTCGCGAAACTGGACGCAGAGCCGAAAGAAGGCGCACAATAGATCGGCGCCCGTCCGGGCGGGATCGGCTCAGGAAACCGGAAACGACATGCTGCGCAGCCTCTTTCTGCTGATCCTCATCGCCACCCCGATGGTCTTCATCGTCTTCACCCCCTTCGTCGGGGTGCTGCTGTGGACCTGGATCTCGTCGATGACTCCGCACCGGCTGACCTATGGTTTCCTTTATGATGCGCCGATCGTCTATGCGATCGCGCTGGTGACGCTGGCGAGCCTCATACTGCGCAACGAGATCAAGCATGTTCCCCGCCATCCGCTCGTTGTACTGACCGGTTTCTATGTCGCCTGGTCCGGTCTGACGACGATCTTTGCGCTGGAGCCCGATCTTGCCTTCACCGGCTGGGTGGACATGCTGAAAGTGACGGCACTGGCCTTCGCCACCGCCGCGACGCTTACCAGTCGGCGGCGCCTCTATCTGCTGATTACGATGATCGGCATTTCGTTCGCCTATTATGGGGTCAAGGGCGGCCTCTTCACCCTGATGACCGGCGGCAGTTTTCGTGCCCTTGGCGCGCCGGGAAGCTTCATGTCCGGCACCAATGAATATGCTACGGTCCTGCTGATGGCGCTGCCGCTCTTCGTCTGGCTGGCCAGACATGCCGAATGGTGGATGCTGCGGTGGATGTTCCGCGCGGCGATCCCGTTGAGCGTCATCGCCATTCTCGGCACCCAGTCGCGCGGGGCGCTGGTGGCGCTCTTGGCCATGCTGGGCTTCATCGGCCTGCGCCAGCGCCGGGTGATGATCGGCTTCATCGTTCTTCTGCTCGCCGCTCCCGTCGTCTGGGAGACGATGCCGGCCAACTGGCGGGCGCGCTTCTCGACGATCTCGGAATATTCCGAGGATGCTTCGTTCATGGGGCGGGTGACGATGTGGAAGGCGGCCGCCCGGGCAGCGGCCGATCATCCGATCCTGGGGGTCGGCATCGACGGTTGGGCCAATCCCGATTTCCAGGCGAAATACGTTCCCTTCGGCGAGCAGCCGCGCGAATGGCACTCGATCTATTTCGGCAATCTTGCCGAGAACGGTTTTCCTGGTCTTTTCCTGTTCGTCTGCCTGCTCTTTCTTGCGATTCTCACCTGCCGGTCGGTTCATCGTGCAGCGGCAGGATACGAGGGGCTGAGATGGGCGGCCGATCTTGCGCTGGCTCTGCAGGCCAGCCTGATCGGGTTTGCCGCCGTCGGTCTCGTCCTGCATTTTCCGATGTTCGATCTCTATTTCCAGCTTATCGCCATCACAGCCGTCCTGGCCTCAATGGTCGCGCGTGTCGTTTCCCTGGAGCGTCTCGAGCGCAAGAATGCAGGAATGAGCTCCCCCTTTACCGAGCGGGACGGGAGGGAAGAAAATGGCGAAGAGGGTGGGAAAGAACCACCGGAAGAGCCACGTGAAGAGCCACAGGAAGAGCCCGGGAACGAATCTCCGGTTCCGGCCTTCTCGCCTCGGCTGGCGCACGCAGAAGGGGGGGGGTCCTCGCGGCGGGCTGGCGGCCTTGTCCGATCTTCATCGGGGAGGCGCAAAGATGCTTGAGAGTCTTTATTTCGCCTTCTGGAATCTGGTCGCTTTCGCGCTCGTGATGTGGTTCGCGGTGCAGGGAAGGCGCGAAGAGAGCCGGCGTCGCCGGGCTCTCGCCGAGGAACAGCGCAATCGGCGCGCGGCTCTTCGCGCCAGACGCATCACCGCCAAGCAGGCGAAGATCGAGGAAGAGCGACGCTTCGTCGAAGGACTGATGCGCGCGCCAGCGCCCGGCGGTGCGCTTGAGTGGGACTGAACATTCGCTCGAGGGGAAGGAATGGTGCGGCTTTTCTTCAGCCTGCGCGATCTTTTCCTTGGATGACGCGCAAATCTGTAAGCCAGCGACGTATCCATGCCACGATCCGGATCCGGGTGTCGGGCAGGGCCAGGACATGGTCGTCTCCTGCCCAGGACAGCAGCCGGGACGGCTTTTCCCTTAGCTCCTGCCAGCGCGAGGCGCGCAGACGGATCAGCGCATCGCGTCCGGTCGGGTCATTTCGGGCGGTCAGCCACAAGACGGGCGGACGCGCACGCCGGGCGGCCTCCAGCAGTCGGGATTCCAGGACCGTCACACTTGACCTGCGCATCCGGTGAAAGGGCGTGAGAAGAGCGACCGGCAGGCGTCCGGGTGATCCCAGTGGCGGGCGAAGATCGTCGTCGCGCATCCATGGATTGATGAGGATCAGGCCCGACGGCGATACGCCGTCATCGGCCAGCGGTGTCCGCCGACCGGCATGAAGGAGCGCGGCGCTCGCCCCGTCGCACAGACCGAGCAGAAAGATGGAGCGGACGTCAGGAGAGGTTTCGCGCATCGCCTGAATCGCCGCATGGATCTCTTCATCGCGGCCATCGAAGGGCCGCCTCGCGCCCTCGCTGTCGCCCTCGCCGCGCCAGTCGAAGCGCAGGACATGAATGCCGCTGGCACACAGTCCTTCGGCGAGATGCAACAGGCCACGCGATGCACCGGCACGGGTCTGCGGGCCGCCGACCAGAAAGACGATGCCGACATGCTCGGCATTTCCGACGGGCGGCCGGTGCAAGGAGCCGACGAGCCGGTCGGGGCCGCAAGGAAAGGTGATCGGGGTCATTGCGCCGACCCCTCTTGCACTAGGATGGATTCCAGCCGGTGGGCGAGGGCGAGCAGCAGCTCGGCCGGCACCAGCGCTTCGCGCTGGGCCCAGACCGGAGGGGCGCAGGTACTGCCGGCAAGACGATGGACAGCAGACGGATTTGCCGGGTCAGGCACATCCGATTCATCGGATGGTACCGGAATGACCGGGATCCGGCTCACGTAATGGATGAGTTCGGGGTCATGCAGGCAGGTGTGGGCGCCGTCATCCAACGGCGGCAGACCGGCGGGATCGGAAAACAGGCGCCGTCGGACTCGCGCCAGTCGTCCGCCAACCGGTTCGGGCGGAACGTCAAACAGAATCAGGCCTTGGTCCGGTCCGCCGGCCGGCGCGCATCGATGGCGCTCGGCGGCGACCATGCCGCCATGGCGCATGCCGAAGATCGCTGTCGGCACCGATTGCTCGGCGCTGGCTGCGAGCCGTTTCACGGCGGAGTCGATCTCGGCGAACCATTCCGCAATCCGCAACGGGGCGCGGGTCTGCGGGCTTTCTCCGTTACCGGAGAGATCGAGCAGCAGCGAGGCGATGCCGCGCGCGGCGAGAAGACGGGCGAGATGCGCAAGGAAGCGGCGGGCGCGGTTCCCCTCTTCACCGAAAGGGGGAAGGATCACCAGCCCCGCACGGGTGGCGGTGCCGACCGTCGGCAGGCGAAGATGCGCCATAGCCTGTCCCCGGCCATCGGGGCAAGCGAGAGTGAGCACCTTGAGGCGTCCACCGCGCAAGGAATCCTCGGGCAGAGATGTCGGTGAGGCAGCTCGCTCAAGCGGCGGTTTCGGCACGCTTGGCGGCGACATAGGCGCGCAGGCTTGCGAAGGTGTCGAAGATTTCAGCGGTGATTTCGTCATCGTGGATGACGATAGCGAAACGTTCCTCCAATGTCGAAAGCAGCGTCACCACGGCCATCGAATCGAGCTCGGGAAGAGCGCCGAGCAGCGGCGTATCGTCGGCAAGTGCCTCGGCCCGCTCACCGAGTTGAAGAACATCGCGCAGAACATCGCGCAGATGGCTGCTCAGATCTTCGTTTCCGCTCATGCCCTTTTCCGTCGTCGCAGATGACTGGCTTCCCGCCGCCTTGCTCCGGCGGGCGGAAAGGCTCTATGGACGGGCGCAGGAATGGCTGTCAAGCGCCGCCGAGGCGTGAAAATCGGGAGCAAAGATGCAGGCCGCGGTTCTCTTGCATGATTTGCCGACTGGCACGGCCGAACGCACCCCGCGGGCGCGGGCGCTCAAAGGCGGTGAACGCGTGCTCGATTATGCGACGCTGACGGATGAGATCGCGCGCATGGCCCACCGCTTCTCCGACTTCGGCGTGGGTCCGGGCGAGCGGGTGGCGGTCTGGCTGGAAAAGCGGGTGGAGGCGGTGATCGCCATCTTCGCGGCAAGCATGTGCGGGGCCATCGCCGTGCCGATGCACCCCGGACTGAAGGCCCGGCAGGTAGCGCATATCCTCTCCGACTGCGAACCGTCGGTGCTGGTGACCGGGCGGGCCCGCCTTGCGGCGCTCGGCCTGGGCGAGAGAGAAGCGCCGGCCGGGGCGCGATTGCTGGTCATAGAGGGTGAGGAATGGCACGCGCCCATTCCGACGCCGGCAGCTCAACTGCCGCGTCCGGTCGAGACGGCGCCGGCGATGATCTTCTATACTTCCGGCTCCTCCGGGCCGCCGAAAGGGGTGGTCGTTTCCCACCGCAATCTCGTCGCCGGGGCGGGCTCGGTCGCCGAGTATCTCGCCAATACCGCAGAAGATCGCATCCTGGCGGTTCTGCCGCTCGGATTCGATTATGGATTCTCGCAGCTGACCACCGCCTTTCTGGTCGGCGCCGAAGTGGTGCTGAAGGATTTTCTGATGCCCCATGACCTGCTGGCGACGGTCGCGCGCGAGCGGATTACCGGCCTTGCCGGAGTTCCGGCGCTGTGGGCACGCCTGGCGGGATGCGACTGGCCGGAAGAGGCGCGCGGGCTGCGCTATATCACCAATTCGGGCGGGCGGATGCCGCGTGCCGTGCTGGAGAGGCTGCGTAGTCTGCTGCCGGGAACCCGCATTCACCTGATGTACGGCCTGACCGAGGCCTTCCGCTCGACGCAGCTTCCGCCCGAAGAACTGGACCGCCGGCCGGAATCGATCGGTCGGGCGATTCCCAATGTAGAGATCGCGGTGGTGGACGATAATGGGCGGCCGGTGCCCCCCGGCGTGCCCGGCGAACTCGTGCATCGCGGCCCGCTCGTGGCGCTCGGGTACTGGCGTGATCCCGTGCGCACCGCCGAGCGCTTCCGCCCCTGGCCGCTTGACGGGGAAGGGGCTGCCGGGCGGCGCGATATCGCCGTCTTTTCCGGTGATCGGGTGGTGGCCGACCATCAGGGGTTTCTCACTTTCCTCGGCCGGGCCGATGCGATGATCAAGTCGGGTGGCTACCGGATCAGCCCGGAAGAGGTCGAAGAGCCCGCCTATGAGGTCGCCGGCGTCTCGGCAGCGGCCGCCTTCGGGGTCAGCGACGAGGAACTCGGCGAGCGGGTCGTTTTGCTGGTCGAAACGGACGACGGGGTTGACCTTGCGGCGCTGCATGAGGCGCTCACGGTCCATCTTGCCCGCGAGCTTCCCGCCTACATGGTTCCGCGGGAAATCGTGATCCTGAACGAGGCGCTGCCGCGCACCCCGAACGGAAAGATCGATCGACGCTCGGCGCGCGAGGCATGGCTGGGCCCTACGCCAGAGGCTGGCGCGCGGGGGACGTCGTGATGGTATTGGAAACGCCGAACAATCCCGCTCATCCCGTCTTTGCCTTCGCGATCCGCGATGGCGTTCTGCACCCGGGCGGCTGCGACATTCGATCCCTCGCGCAGCGAGCCGGTCCGGGTGGATTCTATCTCTATGATGCCGGACTGGTACGCGAGCGGCTCGCCGCCCTGCGCCAGGCGATGCCGGCGGACGTGCGGCTTTCCTATGCTCTCAAGGCCAACCCCTTTACGCCGCTGCTTCGATTGATGCGCCATCTGGTCGATGGTTTCGATGTCGCCTCATGCGGCGAGATGGCGGCGGCGCTGGCCACCGGCATGGCGTCATCCGCGGTCAGCTTCGCCGGCCCCGGAAAGGATGCGCGCGAGATTGCCGCCGCGCTTGCCGCCGGTGTTCGTGTGGTGGTCGAAGATATCGGCGAGATCGACGATATCGCCCGATTGTCGCGCGAACTGCCGCTCGCACGTCCGCCCAGGCTTGCGCTGCGCATCCATCCGCCCTTCGCCCTCAAGCAGGCGGGCATGCGGATGGGCGGAGAGGCCACCGCCTTCGGCATTGCCGTCGATGAAATCGGCGCAGTCGTCGCAAGGGCCCGGGATGCCGGCATCGATATCGACGGGCTGCATGTCTTTGCCGCTTCCCAGTCGCTCGACGGGTCAGCCCTCGGCGAACTTCACGAGCGCACGGCAGAGCTGATGATCACCGTCGCCGAAACTCATGGTCTGCATCCGCGCTGGCTTAATCTCGGTGGCGGCTATGGCATTCCTTATGCCGAGGGGGATCGACCGCTCGACCTTTCCGCTGTCATGGCCGGTCTTGCGCGCGCATGTGATCGTCTGCGCGGACACTGGCCGGATGCCGAAATTCTCATCGAACTGGGTCGCTATCTGGTGGGAGAAGCGGGTCTTTATGTGATGCGTGTCCTTCGCCGAAAGCGGATCAACGGCGAGACGTTTCTGGTTACCGACGGCGGCTTGCATCAGCATCTCGCGGCGACCGGGAATTTCGGTCAGGTGCTGCATCGCTCCTGGCCGATCTGCCTGCCTGAGCACCTGCCTGAAGGCATCGCGCGTTCCCGCGGTGAACCGGAGAGGGGCGAGGAGCGCGTCTGGATCGCCGGACGCTTGTGCACGCCGCTGGACGTCTTTGCGCGTCGCATCATCCTGCCGCGGATCATGCCCGGCGATCTGATCGCGGTTTGTCAATCGGGTGCCTATGGGGCGAGCGCGAGTCCGAACCGTTTCCTCTCGCACCCGCCGCCGGTCGAAATGCTGGTGGGATGAGCCGGTGGCGTCTTGCGGGATCTTCGGCCACTTCGACATCGGGAGGGGGAAAGAGAAGCGCTTGCCAGATCGGCGAGGCATCATTAAAAGGGCGAAAACCAAATTTTCATGCATGCTTCATCAAAATGGCGAGGTGGTTGTTCGGCCGGGGGTGGATGAGCGCCCGAGCACGTCCGAGCCACTTGCACCGCTCCGGTGCCGGCGGTTATGCTCTACCCGATCGAGCATTTGGGGGATTCAGTATTGTTCGGATGAAGAAGGCATGAAGTTCAGAGTAATTCTTTCCATATTTTTGACTCTGGCCGGTCTTGTCGGTCTGAGCGGCTGCACCTCCCGCTTGGAGCGTCTTCCTTCGGCTGCCTTCGTCACCGCTGACGAGGGTCCGGGGCCGAACTACCTCATCGGGCCGCTCGACACGATCACGGTCTTCGTCTGGCGCAATCCCGAGCTGACGACGACGGTAACGGTACGCCCCGACGGGCGCATTTCGGTTCCCCTGATCGAGGACATTCCCGCCACCGGAAAGACCCCCTCGCAGCTTGCCCGCGATATCGAGGAGGCGCTTTCCGTCTATATCCAGCAACCGATCGTGACCGCGATCATGGAGGGTTTTCAGGGGCCGTTCGCCCAGCAGGTGCGCGTCGTCGGACAGGCGACCAACCCGCAGGCGATCCCCTATCGCGCGAACATGACACTGCTTGACGTGATGATCGCGGTCGGCGGGCTGACCGATTTTGCGGCCGGCAATTCGGCGCGGCTGGTGCGGATCGTTGACGGCAGGCAGAAGGAGTACCGCCTTCGCATCGCTTCCCTCATCAAGGATGGCGACATCCGGGCCAATGTGGCAATCATGCCGGGAGATGTTATCATCATTCCCGAGAGCATATTCTGACCGCGATTTCCTTTGGGCCAACGACGGAAGCATGAATCGATGAGTTGCCGGAAGGCCAGCAGATGAGTGGAGCGCTGAAGGCAGCAGATTACGAACGAACTGGCGATGATGAATCGATCGGCACCGGCGGAACGGACTTCGGATCATGCATGAGCTGTATCAGAATCTTCTGATCACCCTCTATGCCCTCTGGCGTCGCCGCTGGTACGGGCTGGCCACCGCTTATGTGGTGTGTCTGATCGGCTGGATCGTCGTCGCGATGATCCCGAATTCCTATCGTTCCCAGGCCCGCATCTATGTCGATACGGATTCTCTGCTGCGACCGCTGATGCGGGGCATGACGGTGGATGTGGACATCTATCGTCAGCTCGAGCTTTTGCGGCGCACGATCGTCAGTACCCCCAACCTCGAGAAGGTCATCCGTCGCACCGACATGGATATCATGCTCGGCGCCGGCGACAATCTCTCACCGCTGATCGCCGACCTGCGCAGCAAGATCCGCATCGTCACCCAGGGCGACAACATCTTTCAGCTTTCCTATGAGGCATCCTTCAAGCAGCTTTCCGATGCCCAGAATGCGGCGCTCGCCCGCGACGTCGTCGAGCAGGTGCTCAACATCTTCAAGGAAGCACATCTCGGTCTCAAGCGCGAGGATATCGAGGCCGCCCAGGCCTTCATCGGTTCCAAGGTCAAGGATCTCGAAAAGAAGCTCGAGGAGGCCGAGCGTCGCCGCGCCGAGTTCCGGCGGCAGAACATGGGGCTGCTGTCTTCGCAGGGAACCTATCTGGCGCGGGTGGAAAAGCTTCGGGACGAGCTGAAGATGAAGGAGCGCGAGCTGCGCGAGGCGGAGCTGGCGCGTGACGAATTGAAGCGACAGCTGAAGGATGTGCCGGCCTATCTGCCGCTGTCCGCTTCCGGCGAGGGGGGCGGTTCGGTCAATCCACGCCTTCAGTCTCGCATCGAACAGTTGGAGCAGCGCATCGACGAGTTGAAGATCCGCGGCTTCACCGATCAGCATCCCGACGTGATCTTCGTGGCAAGACAGCTTGAAACCCTGAAGGAACAGATGGAGGCGGAGAAGAAGCGCGCCGAAGAGGCCATGAAGGAAAATCCGGATGCCCCGCCGTCCGAAGGAAACTTCACCCCCAATCCGGTCTGGCAGCAGCTCAAGATACGGGTCGTGGAAAAGGACACGCAAGTCGCCACCCTGACTTCACAGCGCGATGCCCTGAAGAAGGAGCTTGACGATCTCGAGGCGCAGGCCGGCAGGATTCCCCTGCTCGAGGCGCAGTTGAAGCGGCTCGATCGCGATTATGAGATCCTTCGCGAAAACTACAATGATCTGGTCAAGCGGCGGGAGCGGGCGGCGCTCTCGCAGGATCTGGAGGCCAGCGCGAAGAACATCGGCTTCGAGGTGGTCGATCCGCCGACCCTGCCCACTCGCCCGTCGCGTCCAAATCGCCCGAAACTGTTGAGCCTGGTGCTCGCGGCCGGTCTTTTCGGCGGTATCGGAATGGCCTTCCTGCTCAGTCAGCTTCGCCCCGTCTTCATGAATTCTGATCGTCTTGTGGAGGTGTTCGGTCTGCCGGTGCTCGGCATCGTCACGATGGTGGTGCTCGAACGCGACCGGCGCCAGCGCAAGCTAGAGTTTCTCGGTTTTGTCGGCATGTTTGCGCTGCTGCTTATTTTCTATGCCGGTCTGATGGGAATTGCCGTCGTCAACGGCAATCTGCTGTAGGGGAGGGGGATGGCAGAAGCCGAGGATCGCCGGCCCGGGAGTCTGCTGGAGCGCGCCGCCATGCAGCTCAAGCAGAAACAGGCCCAGGATGCGCCGTCTCGCGATGAAGACAAGTCTGCCGGTACGGCCGATGACGCTTCTGCCGGGGAGGAGGAGCGTCGGGCACGTCGTCGCCGCCTGCTCGAGCGTGCTGCTGAACAGCTTCGTCTTCAACAGGCATCGGACGCCGACGAGGAACATCGCGCCGACGAGGCGGTGAAGAAGGGGCAAGCTGCGCCTGCTGATCCTGCCGATCAAGTGGCAAGCACGGAGAAGCCCGGCGAAGAGCAGCCGGCATCCGGCATTCGTCCCGCCGCTGTGCGGGCAGCTGCTCGCCAGGGTGCGACCAAGCGCAGTCGCTATCAGGAACTGGACGTCGATCGTCTGCGTCGCCTCGGCTTCATCACCCCGGACGCCGCACCCGGAACGACGAGCGAGGAATTCCGCATCATCAAGCGGCCGATCCTGCTCAATGCATTCGCCAAGGGCAAACACCGCATCCCGAACGGCAATCTGGTCCTGGTCACCTCCTGCCGTCCTGGCGACGGCAAGACCTTCTGCACGATCAATCTGGCGCTCTCGATCGCTCTCGAGCAGGACGTGCGGGTTCTGCTCATCGATGCCGACTTTCCCAAGCCCGAAGCCCTGCGTACGCTCGGCATTACCGCCAGCAAGGGGCTGATGGATGCGGTGCTCGATCCCGATATCGATCTGGCCGATTGCATGATCCGGACGAATGTCCGCAATCTCACCGTCCTGCCCGCCGGTCGTCAGCACAATCTGACGCCCGAACTGTTGACCAGCGAACGGATGGGCAATCTGCTGACCGAGATCTCGCGGCGTTATCCAGACCGTATCGTGCTGTTCGATTCCGCGCCGGTGCTGGCCAGCAGCATCGCATCGGCGCTTTCCATGCACACCGGTCAGGCGGCATTCGTGGTCGAGGCCGAACGCACCACCGAGCAGCAGATCCGCGAAGCCCTCAACATGATCGCAAGCTGCAAGCATATCGGCTTCATCCTCAACAAGGTTCGCTTCCTCGGTCCCGATCGCCGTTTCGGGGCCTATTACGGGTATGCTTACGGTCGTTGATGCTGCGGCGGGGCGGGAAGGCGGAGGCGGGAATGAAAGGATTGAGGGGTCCTCTGCATTCTCCCAATTCGTTTTCCGTTTCATCTTCCGTCGTATTCGGGGTGGGCAGGGCAAAGCGCCTTGCTCTTATCATGAGCGTCTGTCTTCCTGCCTTCGTGGCTGATGGCGGCCGTTCGCTGGCCGGGCCGATTCGGATCGATCCGTTGCTGGGTGCGCGGATCAATGCGACCGACAATCTCTTTCTGACCAGCAGCGGCCGGGTCGCCGATCTTGCGCCCGAAGCGGACGCCGGTCTTTCCCTGACCGCAACGGGCGCGCGGCTTCAGGCGAACATCCGCTACGAAGCCCAGCTCTTCTATTTCGCCCGCGACGGCAACACCGATCTTCAGCATGATGGCGCCGGCATTCTGCGCTATCAGGCGATCCCGAGGATACTGAGCTTCGAGATGAACGGCGTGGTGCGCGAATCCTTCACCACACGTGCGGGCAAGTTTTCGGGAAACAAGGCGAATCTGGCACCTGGCCGTCAGACCATTCAGAGCTATACGGCCGGCCCGGACCTGAACCTCCGTCTCGCCGTTCCGGTCGTCATCAAGGGCCGATACCGTTTCGGCGTGACTCTCAATGATAGCGGTCGAAAGCAGGCGACGACCGGTCAACCGACCGTCCCCTTTTCTGACAGCCGTTCACACGATGCCTCGCTCGATATCGAGAGCAGCAAGGATCGTCTTCGCCGTTTGAGCTGGCGACTGTTCGGCCGTTTCGATCGCACCGCGCGCAGCAATCCACCGCTGCCGCCGGGCGTCGTTTCACCGGTACTGCCTGCCTTTCAGTCGTGGCAGGCCGGGCTTGATCTTGGCTATGCGCTGAGCCGTACCTTCCGGGTCGAAGGAAGCGTTTCCAGCTATGCGGACAATACGCGCTTTCTCGGCATGGATCTCGACGGGCTGCGCTGGGATGCCGGCTTTCGCTTCCGTGGCCGAAAGCTCGAGTTTGCCGCTCGTGGCGGGCGACGACCGGGGCAGACGACGGGTGAGGCGCGTCTCGCCTATCAGTTGCCTCGCTTGCGCATTGAGGCGACCTATGATGATGTCATCGCGACCTCGCAACAGCTGCTGATCCAGGATTCCCTGCGCTTGACGGCCCCCTTTCTTGCCCCGCCGGCGGGATCCGCCACCTCGCCGCTCCCCCTGGGTCCCGACCTGACCGTCGTAGCGCCGCCCGAATTCGATTTTTCGGATCAGAACTTCCGCCAACGGCGCATAGCCCTGACGCTCGACTATGCGCGGCGTCGCAATTCCTATCGGGCGCGCGGCTATTTCGAACGCCGCACTTTCGAGACTGGCGGTGTCGCCCGTGGATTCGGCGGCGACCTGTCTTGGGCGCATGAACTGACGCCAACGAGCCGGCTGCGGGTGGAAGGCGTCTTTCGCCATGATCGATTCGAGAATTCAACCCGTCGCGACAACGACTTCATCGGTTCCATCACTTATGGTTTCGCGCTGGGACGGTTGTTGAATGGAGAATTTCGCTATACGCACACGAGAAGATTCAGTAACCTACCAGAAGCAACATTCAACGAGAATGCAATGTATATCGGTTTAAGGGCGAGGTTCTAGAAGTGTTCGAGAAATTCTATGGTCTGACCGGCCGCCCCTTTCAGTTGACGCCGGATTCACGTTTCTATTTCGACGCCCGAACCCATCACAAGGCGATGGCCTATCTGACCTATGGCCTGAGTCAGGAAGAGGGTTTCATCATCATTACCGGCGAGATCGGCACCGGCAAGACGACGCTCGTCGGTCATCTGCTTTCGCAGCTCGATCCACAGGAATTCATCGTCGCCCAGGTCGTCTCGACCCAGCTCAATGCCGCCGAATTGCTTCATGCGATCGCCGAAGAGTTCGAAATCGCGACTGAGGACAAGGAAAAGGCGCGCCTTCTGCGAGAGTTGGAGAAATTTCTAAAGAAAACACATGAAGAAGGACGGCGCGTCCTGCTGATCATCGACGAGGCCCAGAACCTGCCGGTCAGCGCGCTGGAGGAGCTGCGGATGCTTTCCAATTTCCAGATCGGGGGGCATCCACTGCTGCAATGCTTTCTGCTCGGCCAGCCGGAGTTCCGCGAGCGGCTCTTTCAGGCTCCGGTCCTCGAACAGCTTCGCCAACGGGTCATCGCCACCCATCATCTCGAGCCGATCGGCCGCAGCGAAATCAAGGGTTACATCGAACATCGCCTGGGGCTGGTCGGATGGAACGGGGATCCCCGCTTCACGGAAGATGCGTATGAGCGGATCTATTCCTACACCGGCGGCATTCCGCGTCGGGTCAATGCCCTGTGTTCGCGAATTCTGCTCTTCGGCGCTCTGGAGGAACTGCATGAATTCGACGCCGCCGTCGTCGAAGACGTGATTGCGGACCTCGAAGCCGATAACGTGTTTCAGTCTTCAAGCGGCATGGAGCGCCAACGCCCGCTTGCCGAACGCAGTCCCGTCGGAAACGGATCGGCGCCACCGCCAGCTGCATCGCCTGGCGAAGAGGGAATTCTTGCCGATCTTGACCGCCGGATCACAGTGCTGGAACACTATGTCCGCCGTCATGATGAAACCTTGCGCGCTCTTCTGATCGCGTTGGGCCGCGAAGAAGAGGCGGCTGCGATGTCCGCCGAGCGACCCGAATCCCGAGCGGACGAGACGGCAGGCAAAGGTGCGGCTGATGAGACAGCGGCAGGTGAGGACGAAGGGGCGACCGGCAAGTCCGGAAGCGAGGCCGCCAGGGAACCTACGACGGGCTGACGTGCCTTTGCCGGGTGCAACGAAGGGGTTGGAAATTCGGACCCGCCAGACTATCCCACCGAACCGCAAAGGCGAACCGGCAAAGCAGGATGACCCGGTCAAGGCGCCCTTTGCCGGATCGCCGATCCGGGGCGCCTTTACGGTCGATGTCGAGGAATATTTTCAGGTCGGCGCCTTCGAGCGGGTGGTGAGGCGCGACGCTTGGGAATGCTATCCCTCGCGGCTTGCTACGGGGCTGTCCGTGGTGACGGACCTGATGGACGAGGCGGGGGTGCGCGCCACCTTCTTCGTGCTCGGCTGGGTCGCCGAACGGCATGCGCCGCTGATCCGACGGCTGGCCGAGAGCGGCCATGAGATCGCCTGTCATGGCTGGGACCATCGCCGGGTCTTCCGGATGAATGCGGAGGAATTCCGCGCCGATCTGCGCCGTGCTCGCCGTGCTATCGAGGATGCGACAGGTGAGCGCGTGCAGGGCTATCGTGCGCCCAGCTTTTCCTTCGACCGACGGACGCCATGGGCGCACGCGGTTCTTGAAGAAGAGGGGTTCGCCTATTCCTCGAGCATCTTTCCCGGTCGCACCGACCACTATGGCATGCCCGGCGCGCCACGCTGGCCGTATCGTCCTCTCGCCGATGGCCGGCTGCGGGAATTTCCTATCACGACCCTGGAGGTCTTCGGGCATCGTCTGCCCTGGGCCGGCGGCGGCTATTTCCGGCTCGCTCCCTACCGGCTCTACCGCGCCGGCTATCGACGGCTGGTGGCAGCACGCCGTCCCTTCCTGTTCTATTGCCACCCATGGGAGTTCGACCCCGATCAACCCGGGATCGAAGGAGCGGACCTGAAATCACGATTGCGTCATCGGCTCAATCTTTCGCGCATGGCGGCTCGGGTGCGCCGCCTCATCGGCGATTTTCCTTGGGGGCGGATGGACGAGTGGCTGGAATCTTGCGCAATCCGCAATAAAGGGCGCGAAGATGACGGCTGGTGAGGTAAAGCCGGGTCAGCTTCGGCTGCGCGAAATGACGTCGGCGGATATTCCCGCATGGAACGCTTTCGTCAAGCAGCACGCGAGCGGCAGTTTCTTCCATCGGGCTGAGTGGCGGCGGGTAATGGAGCGCGGTTTCGGCCATGCCGCTCCCTATCTGCTGGCCGAGGACGGGAAGCGGGGCATTCGCGCGGTTCTGCCGCTGGTAGATGTCCGTTCACGATTGTTTGGCAATCGGCTCGCCAGTCTGCCCTTTCAACCGCTCGGCGGTCTGCTGGCCGCCGATGATGCGGCCGGAAACGCTCTCCATGCCCGTGCCGCCGAAGAGGCCCGTTCGCGCGCGGTGGACTGGCTCGAATACCGGGGACTGCGCCCTGAACACCCCGACATGCAGGTGATACCGGATCGTCATGCGATCTTCATCCGGGACATTCCTGCTGATCCGGATGCGCTGCTGAAGGCGATCCCGCGCAAGCGCCGCGCGAGCGTGCGTAAAGGGCTGTCCAATGGCCTTCAATGGCGGATGACCCGCGAAATCGAGCCCTTTCTCACGCTCTATCGTCGCAATCTTCACCACCACGGCACGCCCGCCTTTCCCCGCCGCTGGTTTGTCGAGATTCTCGACGCCTTCGGGGAGGATGTGGACATTCTCGTCGTCTCGACGGCGGAAGGCGTGCCGGTCAGTGCGGTCATGAGCTATTATCACGGCGATAACGTGCTGCCCTATTATGCCGGTACCCACCCGCAGGCCCGCTCGCTGCATGCTCATGATTTCATGTACTGGGCGCTGATGGAAGAAGCCCGTCGCCGCGGTTTCCGGCGCTTCGATTTCGGTCGCTCGCGGGTCGGCAGCGGCGCCTTTCACTACAAGACTCTCTGGGGCTTCGAGCCGACGCCGCTGACATATGAGTATCTTCTGGTGAAGGGTCGCGCTCTGCCGGCGCATTCGCCCGACAACCCGCGCTATCGCCTGTTCATCGCCGTTTGGCAGCGACTACCCTTCGCGATCGCCAATCAACTGGGGCCGCTGCTGGTGCGTGGACTTGGCTAGGGCTGGCGGGCATGGCAAGCAGATGTCAGCGTTGTTTGCCCCAAGGGCTGCGGCCGCGCGATGATGTGAATGAATGCGAAGACCGGCCATGCGGATTGTCTGCCTCTTTCATCGCACACCCTGGCCCCCCGACAAGGGCGACAAGCTGCGCGCCTGGCATCTTCTTCGTGCGCTCGCGTCGCGCCATGAACTCGATGTCGGCTGGTTCGTCGATGATCCGGCGGACAGGGCCGCGGAAAGTGTCATTGCCCCCCTTGCACGCGCCCATGCCGCGATCCCGCTGAAACGCCTGCCGGCGCTGCTGCGAGGCGCGTCTGCGCTGGCAAGCGGCGGCAGTTTGAGCATCGCCTGGTTTCGCCATCGCGGGATGCGCCGCTTCCTTGCCGAAGCCCTGGATCGCGGGATCGACGGGGCCTACGTCTTTTCGGGTCCGATGGCGCAGTATCCGACCTTCGCGTCGGTCGGAGCACCTGCCCGGGCATTGCCCTTCGTCACCGATTTCGTCGATGTCGATTCGCTCAAATGGCGCGACTATGCCGCGCATCGTCGTCTGTCTGCGCTGGCTTTACTGCATGCATGCGAAGGACGTCGTCTTGCCGTCTTCGAGGGGGTGGCCGCGCGTGCGGCGCAAGCCGCGCTCTTCGTCAGCGAGGCGGAAGCCGAACGCTTCCGGGCGCTCAATCCGGATCTGCCGGCAGGACGCGTAAAGGTGGTCGAGAATGGCGTCGATGCCGATTGCCTTGACCCCGCGGTGGTTCGTCCGGTGGCGGTGGGCGACGGGCCGCTCATCGTTTTCACCGGCCGCATGGATTATCCCCCCAATATCGATGCGGTGCGCTGGTTCGTCGATCACCCATGGCCCGATCTGCACGCCGTCTGTCCCGGTCTGCGTTTCGCCATCGTCGGCGCGGAACCGACACGTACCGTGCGCCGTCTGGCGTGTCGTGCGGGGATCATCGTCACCGGCCGGGTGGCAGATATCCGCCCTTGGCTGGCGCGCGCAGACATTGCCATTGCCCCCTTGCGAATTGCTCGCGGTGTGCAGAACAAGCTGCTCGAGGCGATGGCGATGGCGCGCCCCGTGGTGGCGAGTCCGGCGGCGCTGGAAGGCATCGATGCCCGGCCGGGCGAAGATCTCCTTTGCGCCCGGTCTGCGGACGAATGGATCGCCACGATCCGCGGGCTTCTCGAATCCCCAGAAAAAGGCAAACGGATGGGTGAGCGGGCCCGGGCCCGGGTGAAGGAGCGTTACGGCTGGGACGCCGCCGGGAATCGGTTGCTCGAGATTATCGAGACGGCTTTCGCCGGTGACCGGGAAGGCAGGCGGATATGATCGCTTCACCGAACGGCCGCCGACCTGGGCTGCCTGACCTGGCGCCGCTTTATGCTGTCATCCTCGTCTGGCTGGCGCTCGTGCTGATCACTTTGCCGACATGGCGCGACCTCTGGCGGGTATGGAGCGGCAATGTCATCTTTCATCATGGCCCCGTGGTCCTTCTGGTCGCGATTGCAATGATCCTTCACCGCCTTCGCCATCTGCCGGGTGCCGCCCCGGTCATCGGGCCCCTCGGCTGGCTGCCGGCGGCGGTCGTTTCCTGGGGGTGGTTTGCGGCCTGGCTTGCCGATATCGACATCGGAATGCACCTCGCTGCCATCCTGCTGCTCGCAGGGGCGGTGCCGGCGATGGTCGGCTGGCCGATGGCATGGCGAATGCGTTTCCCGCTCTTCTATCTGCTGCTTGCCGTGCCGGCCGGCTTGTCGCTGATCGCACCCCTGCAGCGATTAACCGCTGATCTTGCGGTGGGGCTGCTCGATCTGATGGAAATAGCCCATCTCAGGGACCGATTCGTGATCGAGCTGATGACACCCCAGGGACTTGCCCGCTTCTCGATCGAAGCGGCCTGTTCGGGCATTCGCTATCTCTTCGCATCCCTTGCCGTCGGCCTGCTGTTCGCACATGTCGCTGCCAGGCGGCCGGTCAGACGAATGGCGGTCACGGCCGTTTTCATCATCGTGCCGGTCCTGGCCAATGCGCTTCGCGCTGCCGGCATCGTCGCGCTCGCCGCCGCGATCGGTGCGGCGCGGGCGAACGCCATCGATCACCGTCTTTATGGGGAAATCTTCTTCCTCATCACCCTGGGCTTGAGCTTTGCGCTCGCCATCCCCTGGACGGAGCGGCGAAGCCGAAAGGACAGATCCGCAAGTCCGATTCCATTGCCGCCTGCCGGTTCTTTGCGGAGCCTCCCGTGGCCTGCAATAGCGCGCTATCTCATCGCAGCCGCCCTCGGACCAGCCCTGGCGCTGGCATGGCAAGGTGTTTTTTTCCCGACATCATGACCGGCTGACACGACACCGGCGCTTGTTCCCCCCTGACGCGAAGCCGGGAATATGGCCTGCCGGTCGGATTATCTCGTCAGCCCGCAACCACGGCTTTCTATCGTCCTTGGATGTCTAATGTTAGAAAGAATAAACATTGGAACAATCCACCAAAACGGGCGTTCCATAAAACGGGTGCCGTCTCGTCAGATCATGGACAGGCAGATGCGGTACCCGTCATTCGCGAGGTGTCGAAGGCACATTGCGTGAAGGTGTGCCGGCTGCGGCATCACCTTTCATCAGGTGGAAACACCAGCGACCGGACACGTTTGCGGGCGGGATCCCGCCTCGCAGGCAAGCGGCCGGCAAAGGGAGAGGATCATGGGCGGCATAAATTGTGACAAAAGCAATGGCAGGCGGATCGGAGCATTTGCGCGTTCCGGCGAGCCAACTGTCGTCGATGACGACTTTCATCATTTCGCGCTTCTGCTCTTCAGCCGAGACCTGTTCGCGGCACACCGGCACTTCCTGCTCTTCAACGAGGTGATCGAGGATGTGCTGCTCGGCGAGGTAGCGTTGAAGGATGAGCCGGTGCTGTGCGCGCGGCTGGTTTCCCGGATCGAGGACGCCCTGCGAAGCTATCGCTCGGCACTTGATCGTGCGCGCGCGTCGCTCGATGTGATGCGCACCGACGAACGGTCGCCCTTGTGCCGGGACGACCATCTTCGCGAACGCGCGGAAGGCTATCGTGCGTTTCTGGAAAGCGAGGAGGGCGTGCGAGCACGAGAGACGGACGCATTCCTGCCATGCGACTCCTCTTGGATGGAGGAAAACCGGCGTGCCATGATCGAAGAGGGGGACGCCGGCATCTTGCGTCTGCATCAGCGCGATCTTGACGAACTTGCCGCGCTGGCCTGCCGCCTTGAGGAGCGCGGCGTGGCCGGTGGAGATGCGAAGACGCCGCTGGCGCTGCAGATTCGCGAAGCGGATTCGCCGCTGATGCCTTTCTGCCTGAATTCGTCGCGGCTGTGGCTGGCGATTGATACGCGGCAGACGCAGTGGGCGCATCACAACGCGCTGGCATTCCGCTCAGTCGGCGGGCGAGAGGTGCGTGGCGAGGATCTCGCGGCTGCACTCAAATAGCGACGGATCGCAAGGGTGTGGCCGCTCCACGGCCCCGAACGGCGGCTGGCGCGGATCGCCTTCCGGGGGCAGGAGGCGTGGATCGAGGCGCGCATTGTCGGCGCCCGGTCCGTTGTCGGCGGCGATCGGGCGTACTGGATAGCGCATGCGTCGGTGATCGGCTCCTCTTCCGATGCGCCGGCCAAGGGATACGGGTGCGCCGGTCGCATGATCGCGGCGTGCGAAGGCGCCATACGCGAGTGCGCCGAGCGATGGCTGGTGCGGCGCCTTGGATGGGCAGCACGCCGACCGCTGCTCGTTCGATTACGGAATATCGACCGCTCGCTCGCTGTCGGTTCGGCGGCGGATGCGCGCTTGGCCGATTGCCGCGCACGTCACGACCTGCTGGACAAGCTGATGCTCGCCCGCTGGCGGGCGAACGCCGGTGACGGGCGCCATCCGCTGCGGATCATCAAGCGGTCTGCCGGGTGGCGCACGCCACCTGCCTTTTCCGTCCTGCTGCGGGATGCCGATGGCTGTTGGGGGGCAGGCACGCATCCATGTCTGCGCCGGGCCGAGGCACATGCCCGGGGGGAAATTCTCATCCAGCAGGTCTTCGGCGAGCGCGATCCTCCGCTTGTGAACAGGACTCTGGCCGGTATCCTGGTGCCTCAGGCTCTGGCTGTCGTCCGGCAAGCGCGAGCAAGGCATCTGCGCTGGCGCTGCGATGGGCAGGAACGGATTCTGGCCGTTCTTTCGTGATCCCGGGAAGGCGACGTTTTCCGTGTGATCCGCTATTCATGCTTTTTTTCGAAGAGAAGGGTCGCTCGGCATATCCAGCGCATAGCCGGCGGCGCGCACGGTACGGATCGGGTCCGCTTCGCCAGGCGCGATAAGCGCCTTTCGCAAGCGGCGGATATGGACATCGACGGTACGGATCTCGACATCGGCATCATGGCCCCAGACGGCATCGAGCAGCTGCTCGCGGCTGAAGACGCGGCCCGGGTGTTCCATGAAGTGGCGGAGAAGGCGGTATTCTGTCGGACCCATTTTCAGCGTCCGCCCATCGCGTTCGACACGGTGGCGCACGGGGTCGAGTCTGATTCCGGCATATTCAAGCTCTTCGCCGCTTAGCGCAGGCCGGACCCGGCGCAGCACCGCCTGTATGCGCGCGATCAGTTCGCGCGGCGAGAAGGGCTTGGTCAGATAGTCGTCGGCACCGGTTTCGAGACCACGGATCCGGTCCGCTTCCTCGCCTCGCGCAGTCAGCATGATGATCGGCGTATTGCGGGTTTCGGGGCGTCGCCGCAGACGCCGGCAGATCTCGATGCCGGACAGGTGCGGCAGCATCCAGTCGATGATGATGAGATCATGCGCACGCTCGCATGCCTGAAGCATGCCTTCTTCGCCGTCGAAGGCGAGCGCCATGGCGAAACCGGCGTTTTCCAGATTGTAGCGCACCAGTTCGGCGATGGCCGGATCGTCCTCTATCAACAGGACGAGCGGGCGATCGTCACGCTGTCTTGCCATGATTTTCCTGCCCTGGGCTTGCTCCCCGGCCGATGCACGCGCTTCACCCGGCCTTTTCGCCGCTGGCGGGATCCTGAAGATAGGCGCTCTCGTCGCCCTTCGGTCGGTGGTCGGGGAGCTGTTCGCCACGGATCGCGAAATAGACGACTTCGGCGATATTGGTCGCCTGATCACCGACACGCTCGAGATTCTTGGCGATGAAAAGGAGATGCGTGCTCGGCGTGATCCGCTTCGGATTTTCCATCATGTAGGTCAGCAGTTCGCGGAACAGGCTGTCATAGATCGCGTCCACCCGTGCATCGCGTTCCCAGACCTCGATCGCCGCATCGGCATCATGACGGACGAAGGCATCCATGACGTCCGAGAGCATTCGCCTCACCTCGCTCGTCAGCAGGCCGATGAGCTGGGATGGAGCCTCGGGCAAAGCATGGATCAGCACGGTCGCGCGCTTGGCAATGTTTTTGGCGTAATCCCCGACCCGCTCCAGCGCATTGATGATCTTGGTCATCGCCATGATCTCGCGCAGGTCGTCGGCCACCGGCGAACGCAGTGCGATGATCCGGATCGCCATGCGTTCGCCTTCGGCTTCCATCTCGTCAAGCTGCCGGTCGCGTGCGATGACGTCTTCGGCGAGGGCGCTGTCGCGTTCGAGCAGGGCGCGGATCGCATCGGCCAGCTCGGCATCCGCACGGCCTGCCATCTCGCTGATGTGGGCGCGAAGACGTTCGAGTTCCTCATCATAGGCCTTGAGGGTATGCTGCATCGTCATGGCGTCACTCGCTTGCGTGCGCTTGTTCGAATCGGGATTGACCTGCCGGCCTAAATCAGTGGCGGCATCGTCATCCTAGCCGTTCGATCACTATCTTGGAATGCCTTTGTGACAATCACATTGCAGCCTTAGGCCGAAGGTGCGGAAAGTGGATGAAAGCGTAATCTCAGTGTCACACAGGCCGACTAGGGTCGCCTCACCGTCGGGAGGTTCCCGTCGGTTGTTCCGTGCATCCAAGTTTCGGAACGCAGGGAACGCAAACAGAGAATTCATTCGCCGGGAGGCCATGATGCTTCAACGAATCTACTATCTTGCCGCCGTCTTCGTGCTCGGACTGCTCTTCGCAGCACCGGCCCGGGCTGGAGAAGTCAAGCAGATCAACGGCGCAGGTGCGACCTTTCCTTATCCGATCTATTCTGCCTGGGCGAAGGCCTATGAGGCCAAGACGGGCATTCGCCTGAACTACCAGTCGATCGGCTCGGGCGGGGGTATCAAGCAGATCAAGTCGAAGACTGTCGATTTCGGTGCGTCGGACGCGCCCATGAAGCCTTCGGAGCTGGAGAAGTACGGACTCATCCAGTGGCCGCAGATCATGGGCGGTGTCGTGCCGGTGGTCAATCTGCCGGGCTTGAAGCCGGGCGGCCTCAGGCTCGACGGCAGGACGCTCGCCGATATCTTCCTCGGCCACATCCGCAAATGGAACGATCCGGCGATCGCGGCGCTCAATCCGGGACTCGACCTGCCCGACATGCGGATCACGGTCGTCCACCGCGCCGATGGATCGGGCACTACCTTCATCTTCACCAGCTATCTTGCCAAAGTGAGCGATACGTGGCGCAGCAAGGTCGGTAATGCCAAGGCGGTTTCCTGGCCGACCGGCATCGGTGGCAAGGGCAATGAGGGGGTCGCCTCCTACGTCAAGCGGATCAAGGGCGGCATTGGCTATGTCGAATATGCCTATGCCGTTCAGAACCGCATGCAGTATGCGCTGATGAAGAATCGCGAAGGGCACTTCGTGGCGCCGACCGTCGAAAGCTTTCAGGCGGCCGCTGCCGGTGCCGACTGGGCACATGCCAAGGGCTATTATCTGATCCTGACCGATCAACCTGGTGCCGAAAGCTGGCCGATCACAGGGGCGAGCTTCATTCTGGTATATGCCGATGCCAATAAGCCCGAGCGCACCCGCGCGGTCCTCAAATTCTTTGACTGGGCCTTCCATCACGGGCAGAAGATGGCCATTGATCTTCACTATGTTCCGATGCCGGACAAGATCGTGAAGATGGTGGAGCGGACCTGGACCGAACGAATTCGTGACCCGAAGGGCGCGCCGGTCTGGAAGTGATCGGATCGTCTTCCGGCCAGAGGTTTTCGCCGGGGCGGGTGGAAGCGCCCGTCCCGGTGATCATCGGATGAAGGGAGGAAACGACGGATGACGGGAGCACTCGCCGGTCTTATC
>RFIU01000333.1 GCA_003695555.1 Alphaproteobacteria bacterium | reverse complement strand
GTGACGGTGCCGTTGTCGCCGCCGCTTTCCTTCGATCGGGTTCACCGTTTCGCGCGTGCGCTTGCCGAAGAGATGGCCGAAGTCGCTTCGGACCGCTTCGTTTCGTCGAACCGCAAGCAGGCGCGCCAGGGCGCGGTGTTCATCGATTATCTGCGCAATTATCCGGCGGCAAGCGCGGTAGTGCCCTATTCATTCCGGGCGCGCCCCGGGCTGCCCGTCGCAATGCCGGTTTCATGGGCGCAGCTCGATGATCTGGAAGGTGCCCGGGCCTTTCGGATCGACAATGTCTTCGCACATTTGGAAGGCCGGGGCGAAGACCCGTGGGCGGACTTCTTCCGGCTGCATCAGACGCTGCCGACCAGCGATGCGATGGTCCGCACGATACGTGATGAACTTCCACGCCTCATCGGGCGTTGATGACAGGCGGAAAAGGGAAGGAGAACCCGATCCGTATTCGTAAACGGGGGCAACCGGAACGAAAAACGACAAGGAGAACCGGCGATGATCTCTCGAAAGACGCTTCAGGCCCTGTTGAAGACCCGGCAGTCTCCGGCAGTTTCGCTGTTCATGCCGACGCATCCCGTCGGCCCTGAAATGCGCAAGGATGCCATCCGCCTGAAGAACCTGCTGAGCGAGGCGGAACGCCGGATCGCGGACAAGGCGCTTTTCGAGCGGATTGCCGCCCCGCTGCTGCCGTTGGCCGAAGCGCGAGAGGAGCCATGGCGCGAGATGCAGGCGGGGCTTGCCGCCTTTCTTACTGCCGATCATGCGACCCTGCTGAAACTGCCGCAGCGGGTGGAAGAAGATCTGTTCATCGCCGACCGCTTCATCGTTCGGCCGCTCATTCCCTATCTGCCGGATGGCCGCCACTTCTATCTGCTGGCCGCCAACCAGAAGATGGCCACCCTCTATGAGGGCAATGCCGACGCTCTGTGGACGGTTCGCGAAGGAGCCTTCGAGGAATCCTTCTCCGCAATTCTCGATCGCACCGAACTGCCGGGCGAGGTCGGTTTTCACACCGCCGGCTCTTCTTCCACCTACCATGCCGCCGGCGAGGCTCGCGAGGACTACATGAAGCGCGCACTCTCGCGCTATGCGATGGGCATCGCCAAGGTGGTCGATGGTCTGCTGGCTGCTGAAACCGATCCCCTGATCCTGGTCGCCGAGCCGACGCTGCTCGGCCTGCTGCGCGAATGGCTGCACTATCGCGGCGTGGTGGACGAAGCGATCGCGAAGGACCCGGAAGGGATTGATGATGATCGTCTTCATGCCGCAGCCCTTGAACGGCTGGCGCCACAGCGCGAGGCCCGAATCCAAGAGGCGCTCGACCGCTTCCATGCCCATGACTGCGAGAAGACGACGATAGAGGCGCAGGCGGTCCTTCGTGCCGCCTGCGAAGGGGCGGTGACGCTTCTGCTGCTCGCCGAAGGCGGCGAACTCTGGGGCCGCTTCGATCCGGCAAGCGGGGTCGCGCGTTTCGATCCGGCACGTCGCGAAGACAGCGACGATCTCGTCGATCTGGCGATTCACGGGACACTCGCGCAGGGCGGTGAGGTGCTGGTTCTGCCGGCGGCGCGCATGCCTCAGCAGGCGACAATGGCGGCACTGCTGCGCTACTGAGTGAGTCAGAGTTGCGGTGAAGGTGGTGCGTATCGCTCGGCGATACGCGGAGACGGTCATGCGCCCGGACATTCTCACCCTGTCGCGCTTCTATCGTTCGCCGCTCGGCTGCGAGGTGGCGGCGAGCATGGCGGCTTGCCTTGTCCGCCGCTGGGGCTCGCTCGTCGGGCTGCACTGTGCCGGGGTAGGCTATCCGGTGCCGCTTTTTGCGCGCTTCGGGCAAGAGGCCGCCAGTCGCATCCTGCTGATGCCGGCAGCCCAGGGGGTCATGCGCTGGCCGGAAGAGGGGCGCAATGCCGCCGCCCTTGTCGAGGAGAGCGCCTGGCCACTGCCGCCTTCCTCGATCGATCGGCTGGTCTGCCTGCATGCGCTGGAAAGCGCCGATGATCTCGCCGGTCTGCTGCGCGAGGTCTGGCGGGTGCTCACCCCTGCCGGACGGGCGATCTTCTTCGTGCCGCGCCGACGCAGCCTGTGGTCGGGGGCCGAAAAGACGCCCTTCGGTCATGGCCGCCCCTTCAGCCGTCATCAGCTCGACCAGTTGCTGGCCACCCATCTGTTGGCTCCGAGAGAGGCCGAGACACTGCTCTTCTTTCCGCCCTGGCGTCGCGGAGTGCCACGTGCCGCGCAGTATCTGGAGCGGTTCGGGCGTGCCGCCCGCCTGCCGATCGGGGGGCTGCTGGCCATCGAGGCCCAAAAACAGGTCTTCGGTGCGCTTGCCGACCGGGTGACGAGACCGCTCGTGCGGCGTCAGGCGATCGCCGGGCCGGTCGCCGAGGCGCGCTTCTTCGCTCGCACCGGGCGGGTCGAGCGTCGGCCACCGGCGGCATAGGGGCAGGGGGGATCAGGCGGCGCTCTGCTCTCGCAGCGTTGCGACGAATTCGGCGAAGGCGCGCATCGGTTCAGCAAGCGGCAGCAGGAAGGAGTCGTGACCCTGGCGGCTTGAGAAGCGGTGGTGGCGAACGCGGGCGCCGGCCGCGATCAGCGCCTCGGCCAGTTCGGCGACCTCCTCTGGGGGATAGAGCCAGTCGCTGTCATAGGAGGCGAGCAGGACCGGCTTGCCCGCGCCACCCGACATCGACTTGCGAAGATCGCCGCCCGGTGCCCCGAGCATGTAGCCGTCCATCGCTCCGATGATGGCGAGATAGCTGTTGGCGTCAAAGCGCCGGACCAGTTTTTCGCCATGGTGCAGCAGATAGGACTCGACTTCATAG
>RFIU01000332.1 GCA_003695555.1 Alphaproteobacteria bacterium | reverse complement strand
GTACATGATGAGGTTTTCGACCTATTCGCCGCGCTCGGGGCGAACGAGGAGCAGCTCGATTTTCCCTGCCTGTTCGCCTCGGGGCGGGCAGGATGGGCGGTCGGTGACCCGGAAGAGGCGCCGGGCACGGATCTCGACATTCTGTTCGAGACCATCCTGCGTCATGTCCCCGCCCCCGCGCCGGTGCGCGATGGGCGAGAGGTGGCGCCGTTCGCGATGCTGGCGAGCCTGCTGGAGCGCGACTCCTTCCTCGGCCGCGTGCTGACCGGCAGGGTCGAGCAGGGAAGAATTCGCGTCGGCGACCCGATCCGGGCGATCCGCAAGCAATCGGACGGCAACATCACGGTGATCGAAAGCGGCCGGGTGACCAAGCTGCTTTCCTTTGCCGGCCTCGAGCGCGTACCGGTCGAAGAAGCGATGGCCGGCGACATCGTCGCCATCGCCGGCTTGGAAACCGCAACGGTGGCTGACACGCTGGGCGCGCCCGAGCTGGACGAACCGGTCCCGGCGCTGCCCATCGACCCGCCGACCATCGCGATGACCTTTTCGATCAACGACAGCCCGCTGGCCGGCCGGGACGGCGACAAGCTGACCAGCCGGATGCTGCGCGATCGACTGGCGCGAGAGGCGGAAGGCAATGTCGCCATCCGAATTCGTGAAAGCGAGAGCCGGGACGCCTTCGAGGTCGAGGGACGCGGTGAACTGCAGCTCGGCGTCCTGATCGAGACGATGCGCCGCGAAGGATACGAACTTTCGGTCTCTCGCCCGCGGGTGCTGATCCGGCGCAATCCGGATACCGGCGCGCGCGAAGAGCCCTTCGAGCAGGTCGTGATTGACGTGGACGAGGATTTTCAGGGCGTCGTGATGGACAAGCTGGCGCGACGCAAGGGCGTTCTGCTGTCGGCCGACCCATCGGGCGGCGGCAAGCTGCGCCTCGTCTTCCGCGCGCCGTCGCGTGGCCTGATCGGCTATCATGGCGAACTGCTGACGGACACCCGCGGCACCGCGGTGATGAGCCGGCTGTTCGACGGCTATGGACCGCACGCCGGCGCCCTGCCCGGGCGGCGCAATGGTGTGCTGATCTCGAACGCGCAAGGACGCGCCGTCGCCTATGCGCTGTGGAATCTGGAAGAGCGCGGTACGCTTTTCATCGCCCCCGGCGAGGATGTCTATGAGGGGATGATCATCGGCGAGCACAATCGCCCGCAGGATCTGGAAGTCAATCCCCTCAAGGCCAAGAAGCTGACCAACATCCGCGCTGCGGGCAAGGATGACAATGTCCTGTTGACCCCGCCGCGCCCGATCACTCTGGAGGCGGCGCTCAGCTATATCGGCGAGGACGAACTCGTCGAGGTGACGCCGACCGCCATCCGGCTGCGCAAGCGCTATCTCGACCCGCATGAACGCAAGCGGGCCCTACGCCGGGCAGCCGCCGAGGCCGACTGACGGCCGACCGATATGGCGGTGGCCGATCGACGGAAATTGCACTGTCGGCGAATGGCCGGAACCGTTCTCCCCGCCCCGCCCGCCATCAGGCGGCAAGCGATCAGAAGGTACCGCTAAGCGTCAGGACGATGGAACGGCCACGCGGCCGATTGCGGAATTCCTGAAAGGCGAGCGGGCTTTGATCGCGGAGCAGAACGAAAACGCGACGATCACGGATGACATCGCGATCGGCGAGATTTTCCACCGTCAGCCGGGCCTTGATCCCCCACCATCGGGTGGTCTCGATGAACATGTCGATATTGACCCCTTCATCCTCGAGCACGAGTTCGTCGAGGCCGAAAGAAGGCCGGCGCGAGACCAGCCGCATGTTCCATCCCCAGGCAAGCCGCGCCTTTTCGAAGTCCTGGCGAAAGTCGAATGTATTTACGAAACGGCGCTCGCCGGAAAGCGGCCGCGGCCGCCCGGTGACCAGATCGGTGACCCGCGAACCCTGAAGCCTGCCCTCGATATCGAGCCGCGCGCCGGTCAGGCCGATCCAGCGGTCGAGCGGCCAGGTCATTTCCCAGCGTATTCCGAAGCGCCGTCCGGGGCCGATATTGCCGGGGATCTCGAGCCCGTCGGCAAGCGGCAGCAGATCCTGGACGTCCGCGATGCGATGATAGAAGCCAGTAAGCCTGACCACGCCGATCTCACCGAAGCGGTACTCGACGGCCGGCTCGAGTTTCCAGGTGCGTTCCGGCACCAGATCGGGATTGCCGAGGGCTAGCTGCTCATCTCCGAAATTGGTGGCGCTGACGAAGTCGAAGAAATCGAGCTGCGCGACATCGCGCTCGGCGACGAAACGCCATTGCAGATGTGGTGTCTGGTCGAAGGTGACCGCAAAGCGGGGCTTGAGAAAAGCGAAGCTGCGCCGTCTCGCCGCCTCACCCGACTGGCTGATGCGCGAGACTTCCGCCGCCATTCGCCCTTCGAGCACCCAGCGCCCCGCCTGCCAGGAATCCTGCAGGGTAAAATCACCGCGGCGCTCCTCGACCACCGTATTCGCCCCGGGCACCGGCACCGTCGCGCTCGATCCCGGTTCGGTGACGATCACCGTCAGGCTGTTGCTCAGGCGATTGTAGGCGCCTTCCAGATTCACTTCGAGATGATGATCCTCGATGCCGGTCCAGTCGAATTCGCCGCGCGCGATGATCTCGGTGCTGGTGCTGGTGCTGTCGGCACGACTGTCACGGATCAGCTCGCCGCCAGTGAAGCGATCGATGCGAAAATTCTCATTGTCGAAATGCTGTCGCCGCCCAAGTCCGATCAGCTTGCCCGAAAAGCTGTCGGTGAAGGCATGCTCGATATCGCTGCCGAGTTCGAAGCCAAGGCGGTCGTTGCCGCCACCCTCACGGACGTCTCGGACAGCGGCAAACGGATCGACCGGCACCCGGTGCGAGGATTCGCGACGATTGAAATGGAAGAAGCTCAGCTCGCCATTGGCATGGATGATCGATCGCCCGATCCGCGTCTCGCTGTTGCCATTCAGCTTGAGCTCAAGACCGTCTCCCATACTGATCTCGTCGCGGGTTTCATCCAATCCCTCCCCGGGGCCGGCTCCCAGGAAAACCAGTTCCGGACCTGCCGAATTGAAAAAGAAGCGCCGGACCTCGGCACCGATATTGTATTCGCTTGCGCCTGCATGATCCGATCGCGATATCCGGCCCGATGGCGTCACCGGACCGCCATCGGCGTCCTGTTCGACATCGATCTGCCACTGATAGGCGGCTGGCGCCTCCTGTTTCAGGATGACATTGACGACGATGCTCTGACCGCCGACATCGAGCCCGCCGGTGCGCCCACGGATCAGCTCGATACGGGACACACGCTCGGCAGGAAGACGGGCAAGGATCTGCGAAAGCGGATCGCTCTTGGTGCTGGGTCGTTCCCCATTGATCAGAACATTGCCGGCCGAACCGGAAAAGCCTCGCCGTCCATCGCCGTTGTCAAGACGGAAACCCGGTACCCGAACGACCATGTCCAAGGCGGTGATGGGATGATAGCGGGCGAAGAAGTCGGGCGTATAGATCACCGTCTCGGGCGTCTCGCCGACCTCCTGGACGACCGCAGACATGGCCGGTCCGGCTGCCAGCGCCCAAGAAAGCGCCATCAGGCAGACAAACAAGATGCCCGTCGAACGTATCCTGCGCACATCGATCACCGACATCGAAGGCTCGCCGTTCTTCGCCTCTCAAGATTCATTCGCCATCCCGGATGCTGGACCTGCGGGTTGCGCTCATTGAGCGCCATAGCGGCCGGCATCCCGTTTCGCCAGTCCTCGCCCCGACCGGCGCGATCAATCGTTCCCAGACTGCGACGACCGACACTTCGACAGGCAAGACCCCCATCGGAATATGGAGCACTGGAAGTGCTGCCCGCCGAACGCGAAAGGATGCGAGAAGAACGGAAAGGGAAATGGTGACCCCTACGGGACTCGAACCCGTGTTTCCGGCGTGAGAGGCCGGCGTCCTAGACCGCTAGACGAAGGGGCCATGGCAGGGCACGCCGGCTTCGATACGCCGGCGCAGCAGCGCGGCATGCCTTAGCCAAAGCGCAGGCGGACTGTCAATGGGAAAGACCGGGAAAGCCCGCAGGCCCCGCCTTTCAGAAACCCATCAGGGCCAGCACCTCGCGGCGCGCCTTGTCGTCCTCTCGGAAGGTGCCGAGCATCCGGCTCGTCGTCATCACCACATTCGGGGTCTCGACACCGCGACAGCTCATGCAGGCATGCGTGGCTTCCAGCACCACTGCGACGCCGTGGGGATGAAGCACCCGATCGATGGCATCCCCGATTTCGGCGGTCAGCCGTTCCTGCACCTGCAGTCGGCGTGCGAAAGCATGGACGACACGCGCGAGCTTGGAAATGCCGACGATTCGTTCCCTCGGCAGATAGGCGACATGCGCCTTGCCGATGATCGGCGCAATATGGTGTTCGCAATGCGAAACGAAAGGAATGTCGCGCAGCAGCACCACCTCGTCATAGCCCGAGATCTCCTCGAAGGTGCGCTGGAGATACGCGACCGGATCTTCGCCATAGCCGCGGAAATATTCCCGAAAGGCGCGCACCACCCGGTCCGGCGTTTCACGCAGCCCTTCGCGCTCGGGATCGTCGCCGGCCCAGCGCAGCAGGGTGCGCACCGCCTCTTGCGCCTCGGCCCTGCTTGCTCGCGGATGCGGCCCGTCGGCCATGGCTCGTCTCCTTGTCATTTCTTCGCACGGGACTCGCGCGTCGGCTGTTACCATTGCCCTTGCCGCACGCTTTCTGATAGGAGACGGCGCAAGGGGGGGATTCATCCGCACGCATACGGGGACAGTCTTGTCATGAAAAGACTTCTCACCTCAAGTCATCCTTCGTCGGCAAACTGCGCCGAAGACGATGCGCAGCAGGCGCCGATGCGACATCGGAAACGGGGGTTCACCCTGATCGAGCTTCTCGTCGTTCTGGCGATCCTCGGCCTTATCGCCGCCTTTGCCGTGCCGCGGGTGATGAAGTATCTCTCCTCTGCCAAGTCGCAGGCGGCCGAGATCCAGATCCACAATCTCGCCACCGCCCTTGATCTCTATCGGCTTGAGGCGGGGCGCTATCCGACGACCGAAGAAGGGCTCAAGGCCCTGATCGAACGCCCCCGGGGCGCCCGCTTCTGGAACGGACCCTATCTCGACAAGAAGGACGGCATCATCGACCCTTGGGGTCGCCCCTATCTCTACAAGTCGCCGGGCGATCATGGCCCCTATGACCTGTGGACCCTGGGTGCCGACGGCAAGCCCGGCGGCGAGGGTGAAAACCGCGATATCGCCAATTGGGATACTGCCACGGGCTGACGGCCGTCTTTCTTTGTGTCCCTCCCACTTTCACGGTCTGCCCCAATGTGCCGAGGAGATGGGGCGACATGCTACGGCTGTAGGGCATGTGTCGCGCGGGGCGAGGTTTCGCCATCGCAGGCCGCGACCCGACCAGCCATCGAGCGCCATGATTTCGTCGAGTCGGCTAGGTGACAGCGAGCCGGCGAGACTCATCAGGAATTGCTTCTGATGGGTGGGAAGCCACGGACAAGAGTGCTCAGGCCGCGCGCGCCGGATCGGTCTCACGGGGCATCCGTACGACAGACGACTTTGAAGGAGGAACCTTTCCCGGGAAGCGCGAGCGCATGTTTCTTTCCGGGTGATGGCCGACAAGGAAATTTTCGCCCACACGAGCACCTGCGGCATCTTCCAACGGCATCGGCGGCTTCGGAAAATCCCATCCGGGCACGCATGATGGAAGGCATCAATGAGGGTGGGATCGCCTCATCACTATTGCAAACGACTCGCATTTGCGTTATTAGAATAAGAAGAGAAGGCCGATTGCGACTCTCAGGGGTTGGACGAATCGCATGGGGGTTTTGCGGTTCGCACCCGAAAAGGTTAAAATGTTGGAAACCATTCGACGAAACGACATGTCGCTCGGGGCGGCAAAAGCCCTTTTGCGGAAGAATGTCCGCCGCCGTGCATTTTCAGGGACCGAGGAGGAATCCATTCATGGCCGTACCCACCGTCCGAATGAAGGCGATGACAGCGGCGCTCGCGATGACCGTCGCTCTCGCGATGACCGGCAAGGCAAGGGCGGACGCCCTGCTGCCCGATGGATCGGTAACAGGCAGCTCCGCCAGTGTTTCTCTCATCGGGCAGGCAGCCGAATCGTACATCCGATCCACGCAGCTCGTTGAGGTCGGCGACCGCCTCGTTCTGCGTGGTCGCGTCGAGCCGGCCAATCGCAGCCATGTCCCCCGCCGTCTGCTCCGCCATATCGAGGTGTGGAGCGCTTCCGCCGGTCATGAAGAATCGCACCTTCTTGCCGTGATACCGCTTCGCGCGCGCCAGCAGTTCTTCACCGTCCGACTCAACGACGGACGGGAAACGGCCGGCCGCACGCGACTGCAGCTGCGCTATGTCAAGGGAGTGAAGCTGGAACGGGGAAGCGGCTGAGCGTCACCCGCATCCGATCCGCCTCGGTGCGCCAAGCCGCTGGCAAGACATCTTGCCTGTGGCGCTTGCGGTGCCCGCGCCATCCTGTTCATTGGCCAGCGGAAGCGGTGGTGAGCCCGGCAGGATTCGAACCTGCGACCTACTGATTAAAAGTCAGTTGCTCTACCAACTGAGCTACGGGCCCGCCCTTTATGCGGCGCGGACCATACGGATCGCGCAAGGCAGGGTCAAGCGCGCGCCTCGCCGCCGGGAAACGTATGGGGGGTCATGGACCCGCGCTGGACGTCTCGGCACGGGCGCTCGCGATCAGTCGCTCGACTTCGGTGCGATAGCGGGCAAAATAATAGAGATCGGGTGCTTCGAAGATGACGAGGTACAAGCGCCCATCGATCACTGCCCCGGCGGCAAGTCCGCGGCGCAGAACATCATCGGCCATCGTCATCTGGAATTCCATCTCGAAACCCGAGGCACCGGCGAAGCGATACGGCGCGAGTCGTTCGATCTCGAACAGCGTCACCCCCAAGCGGTTGGCGAAGGTCGCCTGGATCAGCTCGGCCAGTTCGCCCGGCAGCATGCCGGAGCGGAAGACGGGTACCTTGCGTTCCTTTACCTGTCGGCTTGGCGCATGAAAAATCGGTCTGCCGTTCTCGACGCCCGAGATCAGGATGAGGGCATCGACCATCAATCCGTCGCCGGTCCACACCTCTCCGCTTCCTTCCTTCAACAGTCTGCTCGGCGGCCGGTTCCAGGCGATCGCGCTATGGACGGTCAGGCCGCCGGCAAGGCGATGTTCACCCGCCGGCACCAGGGCGATCGAGCTGCAGGCAGTCAGTCCCGCCACGCACAGGACGAAGGCCATCAGCGCAAGCGCGAACCCGTGCCTTCGCCGGGGCGTCCGACTGTTATTCGGCACCGTCATGGCCCCGCCCCCTTTGCCGGAGCCTTCGCCGCGCTGTCCTGCAGATAGAAGGCGATCATCGCCCGATCGGGGGCGTGGGGGCGCAGTTCGAGATAGCGGCGAAAAGCCCGGCGCGCCTCATCGCGCGTACCGAGCTTCCAAGCGACCTGCCCATAACCGCGCCAGCACATCGCCGGCACCCCCGTCATTGCCGACCGCCCCTGCGCCAGCGCCTCGCGATAGAGCCGGCGCGCACTCGCCGCATGGCGAGGTCCACCACGGCGGCGGTGCAGCTCGGCCTCGTAGCACAGATAATCCGGCCGCTTTCCGTCTTCGGCGATGAAGGAGGCGATCAGCCATTCGGTGCGCTTGTAGCGCTCAAGATCGAGCTGGTCCGCCCACAGCATGTCGCGGATCGCGGCAATGGCATGGCGATGCGCCTTGCGTCCCAGCCGGTAATGACGGGAGTTCCGGCGCAGTGCCTCGACATAGCGGGCAAGTGTCGCCTCACGCTCGGCATTGCTCGGATGGGTGGCGTAGAGATAGCTGCGCCGACGGCCGTCGCGGCCGAGTTCGGCACGCATCTGCGCCCAGACCCGCGAGGCCTCGCGCGGGTCGTAGCCCGCCTCCCTCATCAGGCGGATGCCGATCGTATCCGCCTCGCGCTCCTCGTCGCGTGAATGGGCGAAGAGGCTCGCGATGACGGCAAGCTGAACCTGATTGACGGTGCGCGCCGAACTGCCGGCCACCGCCAGGCCCAGACCAAGGAAGTCCATTAACGCCAGACGCTTGCGCCGATCTCGAAATCCCTCAACACCATGACGACGCAGATAGTGGCCGATCTCGTGTGCCAGGACCGCGGCGACCTGCGCCTCATTGCGGGTGCGCAGCAGCAGCCCGCTCCAGACCTGCATCATGCCGTTCGGTGCCATCGACGCGTTAAATTCGGCGGTGCGCACGACATGAATGCGGAAATCGCCGCAATAATCGGGGGCAAGCCGGCAGGCGATCCCGTCCAGATAGGCCTGAAGCGCGGGGTCGCGAATTACCTGCGGTGAAGACGCGATCTCGCGCTCGATCTTTTCCACACGCTTCCACAGGCCTTGTTCCAGCCGATCACCGGTACCGGGCCGATAATGGGGCGGCACCCGCACCGGATAATAGGGAACAAGCGTGTGATGGTCCGATCTGACCTTGTCGGCCTTATCGCTCCCGGACAGCGCGGCCATGGGGAAGACGGCCACAGCGATGCAGATAACGGCGAGGGCGCGCAGCCACACGCCCCGACTGGCGGCGGAACGACACGGGCGGCGCTTCATGGCCCCGGTCCTCTCGCCGCCGGTCCCTGTCCTGCCGGCAATTTCGCGAGCAGAACGGTGGCGAGCTTCGCTGCGGGCTCGGGCCTGCGCAGATCGCCGACCGGGCTATGCAGAGTTTCGAACCAGACGATGTCGCCGGTTTTCAGATCGACGAGCGAGGCGAAGGCGTCAGTCTCGCCGACTGGCACCGCAACGCCAAAGGCGGCCGCAGCAATCTGAAGGATGCGCCGGCCGGCAGTGGTATAGCTGTCGCGCACATGGATGAACAGCGCATGCCCCGCCCCCGTCGTCCGGGCGATGGAACGCGCCGTGGGACCAAGGCTCCAGTCGAGACGCCGGCCCTTGGTCGGCAATGGTTTGCCGGAAAAGACATGGCTCAGGATGGCGCGACCGACCACCGCATGCAGGTGGATCAGACGGCGGTGCATCTCGCGTTCCGCCGGCTCGATCGTCGCTTCGTCATAAGAAACAAGATCGATACCACGCGCAGCCAGTTGCCGATCGAGAGCTTCGTGCAGATACGCACGCGCAGCGTCCGTCCAGACGGCATCGGGCTGATGCAAGCCGCCGGCGGTCAGACGCGTCAGCTCGATATCGAGCGGCATCAGGACGATGCCAAGGCGCCCCTCGCCTTCTGTCGGTCCGCCGTCAAGCGTGGTGAGCCGCGATACCTTGCGCGTCGTCGTGCAGGCGGCGAGCAGCATCAGGATGGCGAAGATGGAGAGGACCGCCCAGCAAGCCCCGGCCGTCATGCGGTACGGTTCACGTCCTGCGCTCGTTCTTCGCCGATGCATGATCGCCCCCCCTCGACAAGCAGGAGAGAGGATAACGAAAGCCGCGCCCTTCGCGCAAGTCGGCGGCCGAAAGCGGGAAACAGGCTTGTCACAGCGGGGCGATGTCACCGGCGCGATAGGTTTCGAGAATTCCGGCCGCCTCGTCGTCCAGCCGGTCTTTCTCGATCGCACGGCGCAGGCGGGCCATCAGCGCCTGATAGAAAGCGAGATTGTGCCAGGTCAGCAGCATCGCGCCGAGAATTTCGCCCGAGCGCATCAGATGATGCAGATAGGCCCGCGAATACTGCCGTGCCGGGCTGTCCACCGCATCGTCCAAGGGGCGCGGGTCGTCCTTGTGGCGGGCGTTCTTGAGATTGACCGGACCCCGCCAGGTGAAGGCCTGTCCGGTACGTCCCGAACGGGTCGGCAGCACGCAGTCGAACATGTCGATGCCGCGCAGCACCGCACCGACGAGATCGTCGGGCTTGCCGACGCCCATCAGATAGCGCGGGCGCTCGACGGGCAGATGCGGCACGCTCGCCTCCAGCACCCGGAACATCTCCGCCTGTCCCTCACCGACCGCAAGACCGCCCACCGCATAGCCGTCAAAGCCGATCGCCGTCAGCTGTTCGGCCGAGCGATGGCGCAGATCCTCGTACACGCCGCCCTGTACGATCCCGAAGAGCGCGGAGCGCGATGCCTGCTCGCGGTTCGCATCAAAGGCCCGGCGCGAGCGTTCGGCCCAGCGCATCGACAGCTCCATTGATGTTCGGGCCTCCTCCTCGCTGGCCGGATAGGGCGTGCATTCGTCGAAGACCATGACGATGTCGGAGCCAAGCAATCCCTGAATCTCGATCGAGCGTTCGGGGGTCAGCCGGTGTCGCGAACCATCGAGATGTGAGCGGAAAGTGACGCCGTCCTCATCCAGAGTCCGCAGATCGCCCAGCGACATGACCTGAAAGCCGCCCGAATCGGTCAGGATCGGGCGTGGCCAGTTCATGAAGCGGTGCAGTCCGCCGAGTCGGGCGATGCGCTCGGCGCCGGGGCGCAGCATCAGGTGATAGGTATTGGCGAGCAGGATCTCGGCCCCCGTCGCCGCGACCGATTCCGGCATCATCGCCTTGACCGTCGCCGCCGTCCCGACCGGCATGAAGGCGGGCGTCTCGATCGTCCCGCGGCGCAGGTGCAGACGGCCACGCCGGGCCGCACCGTCGCGGGCCAGCAGTTCGAAGGTAAAGCGCTCGGGCGTTCCGGTCGACGCGTCGCTCATTCGTCACCTCCCGCCCCGCGAAACAGCAGCGTCGCATCACCATAGGAATAGAAACGATAGCCCGCGCGGACCGCATGCGCATAGGCGCGCTTCATCCGCGCCGTCCCGGCGAAGGCGCACACCAGCATGAACAGGGTCGAGCGCGGCAGATGAAAATTGGTCATCAGCACATCGACAGCGCGGAAGCGATAGCCGGGCAGGATGAAGAGCGCCGTCTCGTCGGCGAACGGGCGAAGCCGCCCCTGCGTATCGGCTGCGCTTTCGAGCAGGCGCAGCGCCGTGGTGCCGACCGCGACGATCCGCCCGCCGCCGGCACGCGTCGCGTTCAGCAGGTCGGCGGTGGCGGCGTCGATCTCGCCATATTCGCGATGCATGCGATGATCGGCGGTGTCTTCCGTCTTGACCGGCAGGAAGGTGCCGGCGCCGACATGCAGGGTGATCCGTGCCGTGCGCACACCGCGCGCTGCAAGCTCGGCGACGAGCGCCGGGGTGAAGTGAAGACCCGCGGTCGGGGCCGCGACCGAACCGGGCCGGCGCGCATAAATCGTCTGATAGTCGGCGATGTCTCGTGCATCGGCCGGCCGGCGGCGGGCGATATAGGGCGGCAGCGGCATTTCCCCCGCGCGATCCAGCGCTCGACGCAATTCCGACTCGTCCGCGAAGCGCAGGACGACCTCGCCTCCCTCGGCGCGCGCGACGACTTCGACGGCCAGCCCCTGCCCCCCCTCGACCGCCAAGACGGTACCGGGCAGGCATTTCTTCGCCGGCCGCGCAAAGGCGGTCCAGCAGACGCCGGCGTCTTTCCCCTCATCCCCAATTGGCCGAAGAAGCAGCAGTTCGACCCGCCCGCCCGGTCCATCGGTGTTGACCCGTCGTGCCTGAAGACGGGCGGGGATCACCCGCGTATCATTGAAAACCACCACATCGCCGGGAGAGAGCAGATCGGGCAGGTCCCGCACGATACGATCTTCGATCTCCGTTTCGTCGCCGGGACGCACGACCAGCAGGCGCGCCGCATCGCGCGGGCGCGCAGGACGCAGGGCGATGCGGTCCTCGGGCAGGTCGAAGTCGAACTCGGCGGTCTTCATGACGCCGCTCCTTAGCCGCGCATCAGGCGGCGCTCAAGATGATAAGGTGGGAAAAGGGAAGGAAAACGCGAACCAGCGGATCTCCGGCGCTAGTCGTCCCCATTCTCTGCGCGGCGATCGGCCCGCCGCTTCGCCCACCAGGCCAGCCGCCTGGCGATTTCACGTTCGAAACCGCGCTCGACCGGCGCATAGAGCGCCTCGCGCGCCACATCGGGCGGAAAATAGTTCAATCCCGCGAAACCCTCCGGGGTGTCATGATCATAGACATAGCCGCGACCATAGCCCTGCTCCTTCATCAGCCGGGTCGGAGCATTGAGGGCGTGCTTCGGCGGGGCATGACGCGCCGTCCGCCGGGCAAGGTCGCGGGCGGCCTTCTCAGCCCTGTAGACGGCATTGGACTTCGGTGCGGTCGCCAGATGGGCGGCCGCCTGAAACAGGGCAAGATCGCCTTCGGGACTGCCGAGTCGCTCATAGGCCTCGACCGCCGCAAGCGCCTGAACCAGCGCCTCGGGGTGGGCGAGCCCGACATCCTCGGATGCGAAACGGATCATCCGCCGGCCGATATAGAGGGGATCCTCACCGCCTTCGAGCATGCGGGCGAGCCAGTAGAGTGCCGCATCGACGTCCGAACCGCGCAGCGCCTTGTGAAAAACCGAGATCAGATTGTAGTGCTGGTCACGGTCCTTGTCGTGAATCGCCGCCCGGCGGGCAATGAGGGCGGCAAGCGCGGACGGATCCAGTGGCCCCTCGCCTTCGCCCACCTGCTCATGGACGGTCTCGACCATGTTGAGCAGATAGCGCGCATCGCCCGCCGCCATTTCGACGAGCGCGGCGCGTGCGGCATCATCGAGCGGCAGCGGCCGCGCGAGCTTCTCTTCCACCCGGGCAAGCAGTTCGCCGAGCGCCGCCTCGTCGAGCGGCTCCAAGGTCAGCACCTGCATGCGCGAGAGTAGCGCAGCATTGAGCTCGAAGCTGGGATTTTCGGTGGTGGCGCCGATCAGCACGATGGTACCGTCCTCGACCACCGGCAGGAAGGCGTCCTGCTGTGCGCGATTGAAGCGGTGGATCTCGTCAACGAAGAGCAGAGTGCGACGGCCCGCCATGCGATCGGCGCGGGCCTGTTCGAAGATACTCTTCAGGTCCTTGACGCCGCTGACGATGGCGGAAAGCTGATGGAAGCGAAAGTCGCCGAGCTGCGCAAGCAGCCGGGCGATCGTCGTCTTTCCCGTCCCGGGCGGCCCCCACAGGACGAGGGATGGGACGTGTCCCGTCTCCATGATCCGCCGCAGCGGTGCACCGGGGCCGGTGAGATGGGGTTGACCCAGCACCTCGTCGAGGCTGCGTGGCCGCAGCCGTTCGGCCAGTGGCGCGCCCGCCAGCCGACCGGCATCGTCCGTCCGCTGCCCATCGCCGTGCGTCCCGGCACCGAAGAGATCGGTCATCATTCCATCCGACAGTCCACCGCGCCGTTGCGGAAGACCATGCAGGCGAGCTCGCGCCCCTGCCGCCGCAACCGGAAGGGCCAGCGCTCCCAGTCGGTCTCGTCTAGATCGGCGAGATCGGCAAGTGAGTGAACCGGGCGACCCAGCACCTCGAGAAGCTGATCGCCGGGTTTGAGGAAACCGACGCGCCCGGCCGGCGAACGTGGAGACACCTTGAGGACGACGACGCCCCGCGTCAGCGGATCGAGCCCCAGGCGATCGTCAAGTCGTGGGGTCAGTTCGGCGAAGGTCACCCCTTGGAACGGGTGCCGACCGGCCAGTGTCAACGGCGGATGCGCCGGACCGTCGGGCAGGGCTTCGAGGCGGACGGGAATCTTCCGTCGCTGGCCGTCACGCAGCAGCTCGAGGGTCGCAACTTCGCCATCGCGATGGGTAGCCAGCCGGAAACGCAGGCCTGAGACGTCGTTCACTTCATGTCCATCAATCGCGAGCAGGACATCACCGACCTTCAAGCCGGCACGTGCTGCCGGTCCGTCAGGCGCGATTTCGCGCAGGATCACGCCGCCGGG
>RFIU01000331.1 GCA_003695555.1 Alphaproteobacteria bacterium | reverse complement strand
GTCCATTCCGATCTCGAGAGCTTCCTGATCTCGATCCTGAAAAAAGGCGAGCCGGGCCGCGCCTTCGCCCGACAGCTGTTTGCGATCTTTCAGCTCGATCATCCCATGCTGCGCGGTATCGAAGGGCGTTCCGCCCTGAAGCTCACCGATCTTCAGACCGCAGTTTTCGCCTGGCTTGCCCAGATCGACTATTTCCGGCAGGCGATCGCACGCTTCGGCGATCGGGTGCGAAGCCTGCATGCCGACGATTTCCTGGCTCGTCCCGCTGACGCCCTGATCGCCGCTTCCCGCTTCCTCGGCCTGGCTCACGACGAGGCGACGATCGCCGACGTGGTCGCAGGCCCGCTGCTTCGACGCGACAGCAAGGATTCAGGTCGCGACTATGGCGCCGACGAGCGAGCGCATGAGCGCCAGCGGATTCTCGCCCGTCATGGAGATGAAATCGCCTTCATCCTCGACTGGGCGCGGCGGCTGCGTCCGGAAGCCGGCCTGCGGCGGTTGGAGCGCCCCCTGGTCGGGCCGGAAGCGTGATCGGATCAGGCCGGCAGAACGTCGAAGGCGATGGTCATGCGCGTTCGATCGTCATGAAAGGGGCGGGTGCCGTGCCACATGTAAGAGGGGAAGAGGACGAGCGTGCCCACACTCGGGCACTCGGCCCGGGGGGCTTGCGCCAGACGCGGCATCGGTGGATCCGGCTGGCCGAACTCGATCCAGCCCTGGCGATCGGGATCGTCAGGGCGCACGCACTCCGGCAGCTGGACGTAATAGGCCGAACTGATCCAGCCCGCCGGATGCACATGGCTGACATGGAAGCCGCGATCCTTGAGCCGTACTGACCATGAACCGGAAAAACGGAAACGGTCGGATTTTCGACTGCATAAGGGATGACCCGCAATATCGGGGAGTGCTGCGACATGGCGGGCGATGCAGGCTTCGATCGACCCGCGAACGGCCTGAATGATCGGATCGGATCGCTTGAACAGGGCACCGGCCGTCTGCGTTCCGCCCCGCAGGGTCTGGTCGATGGGGTGTGCCTGGGTGCGATGCAAGCGCGTCAGATGCTCGGCGAGTTCGCGGTTGAAATGGCCGAGATCGCGGTAGCCTTCCGGCAAGGGAATCTCGAAGCGTCGCACGAATCGCTCGTAATCGAAAAGCTCGTGCTCGCGCGGATCTTCGAGAAGACGCCAGGCAAGCCCCAGCAGGCCATGCAGATTCTGGTCCTCGAAGCCACGCCGATATTCGCGCATCAGCACATGCTCGGCTTCTTCCGCCTGGCGTGCGGCAAGCAGCGACCAGGCGAGCTGAAGGTGATAGGCAAGCGGGCGGGGATCGAGCGCGATCGCCCGCTCGTGCCATTCTCGGGCCTCTTCATGGCGGCCGGCCTCATCTTCCACCCGGCCGCGTTCGGCGTGCAGCGCCGCAATTCCCGGATGTCGCGCCAATGCCGCATCAAGCACTTCGCGGGCCTCATCATGGCGGCCGGCGAGCATCAGCTTGTGGGCATATTCGAGATGGAAAACGGGATCCGCCTGTGCGCGCGAGCCGGAGATCGTGACGCGATAGGATTCCAGGAATTCGTCACCCCGCTCAAGCTGCCAGAGCAGCCGATTGAGGCTGTCATGCGCATCGCGATACAAAGGGCGCAGGCGGATTGCTTGCCGATAGGCTTCGATGGCGTCTTCAGGGCGCCCCGCCTCGACCAGCGCATTAGCGTAATTGTACCAGACTTCCGGCCGCCGATCATCGATCGAAAGGCAGCGCGCGAAGACTTCGACCGCCTCGTCCGCGCGGCCGGTATCACGCAGCAGCGCACCACGATAGTAGTGCGCCTTGAACGAGTCGGGATCGAGCGCGAGCGCCCGCTCCAGCGCCTCGGCAGCTTCCTCATGGCGCTCCAGCCGACGCAATGCACGGGCCAGGCCGATCCACACCGCTACCGTCTTCGGGTAGCGCGCCGTCAATTGAGTGAAGGTCTCGTGCGCCTCCTCGTAACGCCCGGCAGCAAGAAGGCTGTCGGCAAGTGCGAGCGCCGCACGATGATCGTTCGGCTGTAGCCGCCAGGCTTCGCGATAGGCCTCTGCGGCTTCCGCGTGCCGACCCAGCGCATCAAGCGTATTACCGAGATTGAAGAACACATGAGGCTGGCGGGGCTGCCGTTCGAGCGAACGCCGATACCAGTCGAGTGCTGCGGCATCGTCGCCGAGTCGGCGCATCGCCAGTCCCATCAGCTGAAGAACGTCCGGGTCGTTCGGCGCCAGGCGCAGCAGCCGATCGAGTATCGCCCGCGCTTCGCGGGCCCCTTCAGGGCGACGCAGAAGTTCGACGACCCGCTGCATTTCCTGCCGATAGCCCGCCCAGCCTGCCTCGCCGCGCCGCATGATCCGACCCTTCGCGCCCTGATCCGCCCTTGCTGCCGTGCGAGGCAACCAGCGGATGACCCGCCTCATCCCTCGCCGGCCCCTTTTCGCATAACGCTCTTGCCTTCCCCTTGTCGAGCCACGATCCTGCCCGGTGATGACGGCGAACGAACGGACACCGGGTCGAAAGATGGAAAATGCCGTGAAGGAAAGGGGTGAGCGGCTTTATCGCAAGGCTTTTGCGCTCTCACAGGCCGGCCGGCGCGTGGAGGCCGGACACTATCTGCGCGAAGCGGCAGCCGCCGGTCATGGTCCGGCCGCCTATACGCTCGCCACCCGCCTGTTCCCGGAAAACGGCGAGGACGGCGCCAAGGAGGTCCGCCTTCTCTTGGAGACGGCCGAACGGGCCGGCCTGGCCCCGGCCGCCCATCTGCTGGCGGTGATGGATACGCACGGTCTCGGCCTGGCGGGGCCGGCACCGGCGAAAGGGTTGGCGCGCATCGCCGGATGGGCGAAGAACGAGGACCCCGGCGCAATGCGACAGCTTGCCATGCTGGCGCTGCTGGAAGACGAAGAATGCGCCGAGGCCACCATCCTTCTCGCCCAGGCTGCGCAGCGTGGCGACGTACCTGCGCTGCTTGTGCTTGCGCGCGCACGCGCGCAGGGCAACGAAACGGCGCGCCGCATCTCCTTGCCACCGCTCGCCGAGAAACTGCGTACCGGTCTGGCACGCCTCGGCCATCCCGGCATCGCGCTGCTCGAAAACGATGCAAGGGATGCAGAAGATGATGCCGTTCCACTGAAGATCGAGCGGCAAGAGCTTGCCGCTATCGTCGAAACACTCACGGCGCTTGCCGGCAGGGCGTTGAAGATACCGCCCGAGCCACCGCGCCCCCCGGACGAACGGCATGTCGGCGAAGGTGGCTATGAAGTCCTGCAGTGGCGAAATTGCTGGTCCCAGCTCGCCTGCGACCATGTCATGGCGATTGCCGCACCGGCGATGCGTCCTTCCATGGTGATGGATCCGCGCGACGGCCGGATGAAACCCCACCCCTATCGCCGTTCGCTCAATGCTTCGCTGTTTCCCTGGGATCAGGATCTGGTAAGCGCCGCTCTTGAAGCGCGCCTCGCCGCGCTTGCCAGTCGGCCCCCGGAGCATGGCGAGGTGCTCAGCGTCCTGTGCTACCACCCGGGCGGCGAATACCGTCCGCATCTCGATGCACTGACCGCAGGCGAAGGCCGAAGCGGCGAGGAACTTGCTCGAAGCGGCCAGCGAACCCATACCGTCCTGATCCGTCTGTCGGAAAATTTCGAGGGAGGCGAAACAGCCTTCCCGAAGGCCGGTCTGCAGCTTGCTGTCGGCGTCGGCGACGCGCTATTGTTTCGCAATGCCGACGAAGCAGGCCGCCCGGACCCGCTTTCTCTGCACGCTGGCATGCCGGTTCTACGCGGTGTCAAATGGATGGCCACCAAATGGATCCGCGAGCGCCGTTATCGCTGGTAAGCGCATCTCCCCTTCACTCGCAGCTGCCGACCGCCGGATCGGCCTCCTCGACGAGGCCGGCGAGTTCGCGGATGCGCACCGGATCCGGGGGTGTGGTGCCGGGCGTTTCTGCGGTCGCCGCGGCCGCCGCCATCGCGAAGCGGCTGGCGACACGCCAGTCGTCACCGGCCAGCCGCCGGCGGATCAGCGCGCCGAGAAAATGGTCGCCGGCACCAACCAGGCTGTGCACTTCGACCATCGGCGGACGCCATCGCCAGGCATCTTCGGCGGTCACCACCACCGCACCGTCGGCGCCGAGCGTATAGACGAAGACCCGCGTGCATCCTTGTGCGACGATGCGCCGGGCAAGCGTGAGCAGCGTCCCTTCACCGGCCCCGAGTGCGCGGGCGAGATCGCACACCTCATGGCGATCCGGCTTGACCAGATCGACCCCGGCCTTCAGCCCCGCGACAAGCGCCGCTCCACGGGTGTCCAGGGCGATGCGGGTCGCAGGCGCGGCGCGGCGACAGATGCGCACGATCCGGCCATAGAAGTCCGGATCCAGGCCTGCCGGCAACGAGCCGGAGAGCACCAGCCAGGCGGGCGGATCTTCGGCCAGCCTTCGGCGCACAATGGCAAGCAGAGAGGCCGCCTCGTCCGCACCCCATTCGGGGCCGGGCAGAACGATGCGATAGAGCGTGCCCGGCGGTGCCTCGCGAACCATGAACTGCCATGTCTCGCGGGTCTCTCCGGCAATCGGAAAGACCTCATGGGCCAGTCCCTCTTGCACGAGATGCCGCCGGTAGCGTGCCCCCACACCGCCGCCGAGGGCGACCAGTGCCGTCACCGGCAGTCCGCCGAGACGAGTGATCATCCGTGCGACATTGACGCCGCCGCCGCCCGGATCGACGCGCGGACGTTCGGCCGGCAGCTTCACCTGCGGCTCCAGCCGCGCGATACGGGTCGTCAGATCCAGCGCCGGGTTGAGCGTCAGCGTCAGCACGCAGGGGTCGCTCATCCGGCCTTCTCCCGCTCTTTTGCCGCCAGCCGATCCAGCAGGGCGCGCGCCGCGGGGTCCAGCCCGGCGGAAATCCCGCCAGCAGTCGTTTCGCCGCCGGCGAGCAGATCGGCAGCAGCTCCAGCGAGCCGCTTGCCGTACTCGACCCCCCACTGATCGAAGGGATTGATACCGAAGGCGACACCCTCGACGAAGGTCCGATGTTCGAAGAGCGCCATCAGGCGGCCGAAACGGTCGGGGTCGAGTCGATCGAGCAGCAGGATCCGGCTTGGCTGCCCGCCCGGTGAGACGAGATGCGGGGCGAGTCGCTCGATCTCGCCCGCGTCCAGGCCACGCGCGGCAAGTTCTTTGCGCGCGGCGGTCTCGTCACGCCCGAGCGCCAGCGCGCTCGCCTGTCCGAGCAGATTGGCGAGCAGCAGCCGGTCGTGGCCCGGATGCGGACTCCAACCCGCCCGCACGCCGATGAAGGTGACGAGATTGTTGGATGTTCCCTGATGCAGCATCTGAAAGAAGGCATGCTGCGAATTGGTCCCGCGCCGACCCCACAGCGGCACCGCACTCGCCGTCTCGAGAGGGGCGCCGTCGCGGGCCAGCACCCGTTTGCCGTTGCTCTCGAGGTCAAGCTGTTGAAGATGATCGACGAAAAGGTCGAGATCGTCGGCGTAAGGCACCACCACCTCGCTCATCGTCCCTCGGATCGCCTTCATCCAGAAGTCGGAAAGCCCCATGCGCACCGGCAGATTGGCTTCCATGGGCGCAGTGGCGAAGTGACGGTCGATGGCATGAGCGCCGGCGAGCATGGCCGCGAACGGCGACCAGCCGACCGCCAGCGCCACCGGCAGCCCCATTGCGGAGGTCAACGAATAGCGCCCGCCGATCGAAGAAGGAATCGCGAAGATCCTCTCACGGGCGAAACCGGCCG
>RFIU01000330.1 GCA_003695555.1 Alphaproteobacteria bacterium | reverse complement strand
CTCGGGAACATCTGGAAGTTCCCCTATGAGGCCGGAGAGGGCGGCGGCGGCGCCTTCGTTCTCGTCTACCTGCTGTTCGTCTTCGGCATCGGCGTGCCGGTGATGATCGCCGAGCTTACCCTCGGTCGGCGCGGCCACCGCTCGCCTCCCAACGCCATGCGCCGGGTAGCGATGGAAGAGGGGCGCAATCCCGCCTGGTCGATCATCGGCTGGATGGGCACCATCGGCGGCTTTCTGGTGCTCAGCTATTATTCGGTGATCGCCGGTCTGACGCTTTCTTACATGGTCAATGGTTTCGCCGGCAATCTCGCCGGTCTCGACGCCGCCGGTTCCGATTCCTACTTCCAGGGACTGACCGGCGACTTCTGGTCGGTATTCGGCTGGCACGCGGCCTTCATGGGGCTGACCATCTTCGTCGTCGCCCGCGGCATCAAGGGCGGCCTGGAAAAGGCGGCACTGTGGCTGATGCCGATGCTCTTCGCCCTGCTCGTCTTTCTGGTCATCTACTCGCTCAGCGTCGGTGATGCGGTCGGCGGACTCACCTTCCTGTTCCGGCCGGACTTTTCGAAACTGACCATGGATGCCGTCCTGGGCGCGCTCGGACAGGCCTTCTTCTCGCTCTCTCTCGCGCTCGGTTCGATGATGGTCTATGGCGCCTATGTGCCGAAGGAAGTGTCGCTGCCGCGTTCGGCGGTGATCATCGCCAGCGCCGACACGGCGGTGGCGCTGCTTGCCGGCATCGCGATCTTTCCGATCGTCTTCCAGTACGGTCTCGATCAGGGACAGGGAATGGGGCTGGTCTTCGTGACCCTGCCGATCGCCTTCGCCCAGATGCCGGGCGGCGTCATCGTCGGCGGCGCCTTCTTCCTGCTGCTTGCGATCGCCGCCCTGACCTCGGCGATCTCGCTGCTCGAGCCGCTCGTCTCCTGGCTCGAGGAACACCGCGGAATCTCGCGTCCCAAGGGAGCATTGATCGGTGGTGGCGGCGCCTTCCTGCTCGGCATTCTTTCGGTCGCTTCCTTCAATATCTGGTCGGACGTCAAATTCGGCAAGGGAACCTGGCTCGACAATCTCGACTTTCACACCAACAATGTTCTGATGCCGTTGGGCGGTCTGCTGATCGCCCTGTTCGTCGGCTGGATGATGCGGGAATCGAGCCTGCGCGAGGAGCTGCCGCGTCTTTCCGAGCGGCTCTTCCGCCTCTATCGCCATCAGATCGCCTTCGTCGCGCCGGTCGCGCTGCTGGCGATCTTCTTCAATGTTTCGGGCATGCAGGGCTATGTCCTTGATCTGGTTCGGCTGGCCGGTTACGGCATACCCGCCGATCCGCTGGCGCAGATGCTGCAGGCGACCGTGGTGGCAATCGTCGTCTTCCTGCCGACCCTTCTCGCGGTGCAGCGCAAGCACCCGCAGATCGGTCTGTTCGCCTTCACCAATCTGGTCGCAGGATGGACCCCGGTCGGCTGGGTCTTCTGTCTCTACTGGGCCCACAAGCCGCTGCTGATGGTCACTGAAGACGGTGAATAGCGCCGGAGGGTCGGCCGACCCGCGGCGGCAGGAAGGCAAAGCCAGGAAAGTCGTCGGAGATGGATCTTCCTTCATTCGAAGATACCCGCATCGCCGTCATCGGTCTCGGCTATGTCGGGCTGCCGTTGGCGGTGGCGTTCGCCCGGCATTTCCCGACCCTGGGATTCGATACCAAGGAGACGCGGATCGCCGAGCTTCGGGAAGGCCGTGACAGTACGCGCGAAGTCAGTGGCGAGGAACTGGCCGCGGTTGCCGGCTCGCTCACCTTCACCGGGGATCCGGCGGAACTGGCCGACGCGAATGTTTTCATCGTCACCGTTCCGACCCCGGTGGACAGCCACAAGCGTCCGGATTTCGGGCCGCTGATCGCGGCGAGCCGGACGGTCGGTGCCCGCCTGTCGGCTGGCGATGTGGTGATCTATGAATCGACCGTCTATCCGGGCGCCACCGAAGAGGTCTGCGTGGGCGAACTGGAAGCGGCATCGGGCCTGAAGCTGGGGCGCGACTTTGCGGTCGGCTACAGCCCGGAGCGGATCAATCCGGGCGACCGCGAGCATCGCCTGGAGACGATCGTCAAGATCACTTCCGGCTCCGACCCGCACACCGCCCGTTTCGTCGACCAGCTCTATCGCCGGATCGTCACCGCCGGCACCCATCCGGCGCCCTCGATCCGTGTGGCGGAAGCCGCAAAGGTAATCGAAAACACGCAGCGCGACCTCAATATCGCGCTGGTCAATGAGCTTGCGCGCATCTTCCACCGACTGCGGATCGACACCCTCGACGTGCTCGAGGCGGCAGGGACGAAGTGGAACTTCCTGCCCTTCCGGCCCGGCCTCGTCGGCGGTCACTGCATCGGTGTCGATCCCTATTACCTCACCTACAAGGCACAGGAAGTCGGCCATCACCCCGAAATCATCCTCGCCGGAAGGCGAATCAATGACAGCATGGGCCGTTATCTTGCGACCGAGATCGTCAAGCTGATGAACCGCAAGAAGATCCTGACATCCGGCAGTCGGGTGCTGGTGCTCGGGCTTGCCTTCAAGGAAAACACTCCCGACCTGCGCAACACCAAGGTCATCGACCTGGTGCGCGAGCTTGAGGAATTCGGCGCACAGGTGACGGTCCATGACCCGTGGGTAGATCCGGACGAAGCACGTGCCGAGTACGGCATCGAACTCGCAAGCGAGCCCGGCAGCGACCATGACGCGGTGGTGCTGGCCGTGGCGCATCGCGAGTTTTGCGAAATGGTCCCGCAGGACATCCGCGCCCTCGGCCGAGAGGGGGCGGTGTTCTACGATATCAAGTCGGCCTGGCCGCGTGACCTTGTCGATGCCCGGCTCTAGCTGGCGGCGAATAGGAACCTTCTCATCACCGCACGGGAACCGAACGTCGGATGAGCGGACCGGCGGCCGGGCTTCTTTCGTTGCCGCCCGACCGGAAAGGAAGGCAGGCAGTGAGCGAAACTGATGCACGCACGCGCGATGCCGACGATGCCGGCTTTGTCTTGCCCGAGGCGGAATCGATCGGGCGTGCGCTGAAGGACCCGGGGCTGCACCGGCAGATCTGGCGGATCGCCGCGCCGGCGATTCTGGCCAATGTTTCCGGGCCACTGGTCGGCGTGGTGGACACCTGGGCACTCGGCCATCTCGGCGACCCCCTATATCTGGCGGCGATCGCCGTCGGCGCCTTTCTGTTCCATTTCGTTTATTGGAGCTTCGGCTTTCTGCGCATGGGCACGACCGGCCTCGTCGCCCGGGCACATGGCCGGCGCGACGGTGACGAGATTGCCGCAATCACCCAGCGGGCGATGCTGCTCGGCCTCGTCATCGGGGTACTGGTGCTGTTCGTCCAAGGGTCACTCTTTGCCCTGCTGGCGCGTGCCCTGGCCGCAGATCCGGCGACCGCCGACCTTGCCGAACGCTACTGGCGGATCCGTATTCTCGGGGCTCCGGCGATCCTCCTGCGTCTGGCCCTGATCGGCGTGCTCATCGGTCTTGCCCGAGCGCGTGCGGCACTCATCGTCGAGCTTGCGCTCAATACGGTCAATGCCGCGCTTACCGCCTGGTTCGTCGCCGGTCTCGGCCTTGGCATCACCGGCGCGGCGCTGGGTTCGCTGGCCTCCGAGATCGTGGCGGCGGCGATCGCGCTCGCTCTCGTCCTGGCAGCGGAGCGGCGGTCGGGGATTGAGCGCTGGCGGCCGGCACGCATCCGCGCGACCGTTACCGATGGCCGGGCGCTGCTCGCGCTCGCCCATGTCAATGTCTTCCTGTTTCTGCGCACCCTGCTGCTGCTCGCTGCCTTCGGCCTGTTCTGGCGCAAGAGCGCCGAGCTCGGTGCGCTGACGCTGGCCGCCAATCAGGTGCTGATGAACTTTCCGATGCTCACCTCCTTCGGGCTCGATGGCATCGCCTATGCCGCGGAAGCGCTGGTCGGTGCGGCGACCGGCGCCGGCCGGCGACTGCGCATGCATGCGACCGTGCTGGCCACCGCCGGCTGGGCATTGCTTGCTGCAGCTCTCGCTAGCCTCGCCTTTGCGGTCCTGGGCCAGGATCTCGTCGCCTTTCTGACCGATATCGAGACGGTGCGGGAGGTTGCCCGCGATCATCTTCACTGGGTCGTCTGGCTACCAATGATCGCCGTCTCATCCTATCACATGGACGGCGTCTATATCGGCTGGTCGGCGGCGCGCGCGATGTTCGCCACCATGAGCCTTGCCTTTGCCGGTTATTTCTGGGCTCTGGATCATTTCGTCCCGCTGGCTGGCAGCGAAGGCCTGTGGGCGGCGCTGTTGCTGTTTCTGTTTCTGCGCGGCCTGGTTCAGCTCGTTTGCTATCCCCTGGTCGCCCGCCGGGCGTTGCCACACGGCGCCCGCGAAGCGTGAGCGGCCGGCTGTGGCTCTCGCTGCGCACTACGGCACCTCCCCGGAGCGAAAGTTGCAGTCTTTTCCGTTTTTACCTAGCCTCACCACCGGAAGGACGGCCCGCGCCCATGCCGGAGCCGGGGGACAAGGAGAGAACGACGATG
>RFIU01000329.1 GCA_003695555.1 Alphaproteobacteria bacterium | reverse complement strand
CGAGCAAGGACATGGCGGCAGGGATGGCGGCCGGCAGCAGTTCCGTCGGTGACGGCGGGCATCGCTTTTCTTCGCGATTCGGGTTCGTGCTGGCGGCGGTCGGAGCGGCGGTCGGGCTCGGCAACGTCTGGAAGTTCCCCTATCTTGCCGGCGAAAACGGTGGCGCGCTGTTCGTCCTGCTCTATCTGATCTTTCTTCTCGCCATCGCCATGCCAATCCTGATCGCCGAGGTGCTGATCGGCCGGCGCGGCCATGTCAGCCCTCCGCATGCGCTCAAGAGACAGGCGAGCGAATTCACCCGACGTTCGGGGACCGGCTGGTACGCGATCGGGGTCGCCGGCGTCGTCTTCGGCCTCGTCATCATGAGCTTCTATTCGGTCGTTTCGGGCTGGATCTTCGACTATATGTGGACCGGCATCACCCAGGGGTTCGGCGCCTTCGACCCGGGCCGTTCGCGCGCCCATCTGGCCGCCATGCAAGCCTCGGTGCCGCGACTGCTCGTCCTTCAGGGGCTGTTCATCGTCCTGACGGTAGCGATCGTCGCGCTTGGCGTCCGACGCGGCATCGAGGCGGCGATGCGCTGGATGATGCCGGCGATGGGTCTGTTGATGATCGGCCTTGTCGTCTATGCGCTGGTCGCGGGGGCGGGCAGTCGGGCGCTCGTCTATCTTTTCGCCCCCGACTGGACGAGGCTGACGGTCCCGGTAGCGGCGGCGGCGCTCGGCCAGGCCTTCTTTACGCTTTCCGTCGGGCTCGGCGGGATGATGACCTATGGAGCCTATCTTCCCGACCGCGCATCGATCGTGCGTTCCTGCACGACGGTCGCGCTCGCCGATACCGCCGTCGCCCTGCTGGCGGGTCTGGCGATCTTCCCGATCGTCTTCGCCGAAGGGCTGGATCCGGCCGGTGGTCCGGGCCTGATCTTCGTGACCCTGCCGATCGCCTTCGCCGACATGCCCGGCGGCGATGTCTTCGGCGTCGCCTTCTTCGCCTTCCTGTTTCTCGCCGCGATCACCAGCGCCATCGCGCTTTATGAACCGACCGTCGCCTGGCTCGAAGAACGCGGCATCCGGCGCCTGCACGGGACCCTGATCGCGGCCGGCGGATCATGGCTGATGGGCCTGGTGACGGTGCTCTCCTTCAATGAATGGAATAACGTCCATCCTCTTGCATGGGCCGGCGAACGTTTTGCGGGTGCCACGCCGTTCGAGACGATCACCCTAGGCCTGGACAATCTGATACTGCCGGTCGGCGCCCTGTTGATCGCCTGGTTTGCCGGCCGCCTGATGCCCGCACCGGCGGTCGTCGGCGAGCTGTCGGCGGATCCCCCTTGGGTCGCCCGCCTCTTCCGCCTTGCGGTGCGCTGGTGGGCGCCGCTCGGCATTCTCGCCCTGCTGGTCTTCAACTTTGCCGGTATGACGATCGGCTGATCGGCGAACTGCAAGGCCGACGCCTTTCCCGATCACGGCGTCTCACGTGCGATCACGAAAAATTGATCCGTGCAGGCATTGTCTCTTTCCGACGGTTCGGCGCAGGATGCGGCTCATGCGCTATCGACTCTTCATCGAGGTCATCGCATCGCTGCTGCTCACCATCAGCGCAGCACTGGTAAAGCCACCGACCGCGGCTGCGACCACCGACCGACCCGACCGCGCAAGGGGCGGCAGCGACGCCGCCACCTCGCAAGCCCGGGCGGACAAGGTGCCGGCCGGCTGGCGCCGTGAATGGCCCCGCACCGATTTTTCGAAAGCGAAAGTGCCTTTCTATGAGATCCTATCCGGCGGGCCACCCAAGGACGGTATCCGGGCGATCGACCGACCACGCTTCGATCCGGTCACGCACCCCGCCCTGCGCCTTTCCGATGATGCACCGGTGATCGCCTTCGTTCATGCAGGCGTGGCGCGCGCCTATCCGCTTGCCATTCTCGCCCGTCACGAGATCGTCAACGACCGCATCGCCCACACCCCTGTTGCGATCACCTACTGTCCGCTGTGCAATGCCGCGATTGTCTTCGTGCGACGTCTTCCCGACGGACAGGAGACGACCTTCGGTACCACCGGCAAGCTGCGCAATTCCGATCTCGTGATGTACGACCGCAGCACCGAAAGCTGGTGGCAGCAGTTCACCGGGCGCGGAATTGTCGGCCGATGGGCGGGCGCGCGGCTCGAACGCTTGTCGGCACGCATCGAGAGCTTCGGCCGTTTCCGCACCGAACATCCCGATGGCAGCGTCCTTTCCCCGCCGGCGACCGGTTTCGACTATTCCCGCGCGCCCTATGCCGGCTACGACCGTGGCGAACGTCCCTGGTTTTCGGTCCGCCGCCTGCCGAGAGAGGTGCCCCCGATGAGCCTAGTGGTTGCGGTCGGAGATCGCGCCTGGTCGCTTGCCCTTTTGCGCCGGAAGGGCCGGATCGAAACCAAGGACGGGATCGTCCTCGAATGGCGACCCGGGGCGCGCTCGATCTTCGCGGCCTTGGACGGCAGCGACGAGGCTGACATCTGGGGCGACGTACAGGTGCGCCGCAAGGATACGGACGGCGAATGGCACGACATTCCCTTCGGGCTCGACTTCGCCTTCGCCTTCGCGTCCTTCCACCCCCGCTCGCGGATCGTGACGCAGGTCGAATAGCACGGCACCGTCAGGGCTCTTGCGCCTCGTTATCGAGCAGGCGCAGCGGGTCAAGATCAAGAACGACGAGTTCCTCCGCCTTCGGCCCTGCCCACCCGAAACGCTGCCAGTCGATGCGGCCATCAGCATCGAAGCGCACGCCTTCCGCCTCAAGCAGGCGGATCTGTTCGGCCGCATGCGCATGGGCAGAGACGGTGCCGCGGGCATTGATGACGCGCTGCCACGGTACGTCGGTGCGTGCGGCAAGTCCCGCCATGAGAAATCCGACAAGCCGCGGGCTTACCCCGGGCACGTAGCGGGCGATCCCGCCATAGCTTGCCACCCGCCCCGGCGGAATCAGCCGGACAAGATCCAAGACCTGTTCCCGCCGTCGCCTTCCGGCCCGCAGATCGTCATCATGCTTCTTCATGGCACCACGCACCCTTTCGCCATCTTGACAGCAGCACACCGGGCAAGGCACCCCGGACGGCATCCACCGGCCAGAAGAGCATCACGAGAGACGGAGGACAAGCGGCGTGCGACTTGGGATCATCGGCGGCAGCGGCATCGAGCGGCTACCCGGCATCGATGAATGGGAGACGCTGGACATCCCCTCGCCCTTCGGCCCGCCGAGCGCGCCGCTGAAACGGGCGCGGATCGAAGGGACGGAGATTGTCTTCCTCGCCCGCCACGGCCCCGGCCATCGCATTCCGCCGCACGCGATCCCCTATCGCGCGAATATCGACTGTCTGAAACGGGCCGGGGTCACCGACGCGGTCTCGCTGTCGGCCTGCGGCAGCCTGCGTCACGATCTGCCGCCCGGCACCTTCGTACTCGTCGATCAGTTCATCGACCGGACGCGCCGGGTATCGAGTTTCTTCGATGAGGGCCTGGTCGCGCATGTCTCGATGGCCGATCCGACCTGCTCACGTTTGCGCAGCATGGCAGCCGATGCGCTTCGCACACTTCGCATTCCCTTCACGCCCACCGGCACCTATCTGGCGATGGAGGGACCGCAGTTCTCCACCCGCGCCGAATCTCGGCTTTATCGCGGATGGGGGGCGGACGTCATCGGCATGACCAACATGCCCGAGGCCCGTCTCGCCCGCGAAGCGGAGCTCTGCTATCTGACGGTCGCGATGGTCACGGACTATGATTCGTGGCGGGTCCACGAAGACGGCGTCGATGTCACCGCTATTCTCGAAATCCTCGCCACGAACCGCGAAGTGGCCGGCCGGCTTGTTGCCGATCTGGCCCGCCGGCTCGGCGTCTGTGGACGACCCGAACCCTGCCCGGCGGGATGCGACCGGGCGCTGGATCATGCCGTCATCACCGCGCCGACAGCACGTGACCCTGAGCTGCGCGATCGACTTGATGCCATCCTCGCCCGCTGGCATGGCGTGCAAGAGCGCAAAGGCGCCGGCTGATACCCGATGGCAGGGATGAATAACCAGGAGGGAAGACGCGCATGAAGCACAAAGCTGCCGGGCATCAAGCCGGGACACGCGATGGCGAGCCGATCGCCGGTTTCGCATCGGTAGAAGAATGGGTGAAGGCGCGCATTCGCACGATCCCCGACTTTCCGAAGCCCGGAATCCAGTTCCGCGACATCACCACCCTGCTGGCCGACACGCGCGGTTTCCGCAAGGCGGTGGACGAGCTGGTTCAGCCCTATGTCGGCGTCGCGATCGACAAGATCGCCGGAATCGAGGCGCGCGGCTTCATCCTCGGCGGCGCGGTTGCCCATCAGCTGGGCTGCGGCTTCGTTCCCGTCCGCAAGGCCGGCAAGTTGCCGCACCGGGTGATCGCGCGCAGCTATCAGCTCGAGTACGGCGAAGACCGGCTGGAGATCCATGAAGATGCGATCGCAAATGACGACCATGTGCTGCTCGTCGATGATCTGATCGCCACCGGCGGCACGGCGATGGCAGCGCTCGACCTGATCGAAGCGGCAGGTGGTCGGGTCCTCGGCGCCTGCTTCGTTATCGACCTGCCTGATCTGGGAGGTGCCGAACGCCTGCGTCAACGCGGTGTCGAGGTGCTCTCGCTCTGTCGTTTCGCCGGAGAGTAGCGCCATGCCTGGACGGCACGCCGCTCAGCCCGACACATTATCCTGAAACTAATATGCAAAATCTCTTCTGCGGGAAAACTTGTCCGCGAGTGACGCAGACCGGAAGACTCCCCTGAAAGATTAGAAAGTTTGCGGCAGTACATGCGGAAGTTATCGTCCGTTATCCCGCATTCCTCCCCACCCTTCCCATGCATTACGCGCGTAAGGCGTAACCCGGAAACCTTAACGATTCGACGTTAGTTTCTTTTTCACTTCATGTCGAAGAAAATAACGCTGACGTCGATAGATTCGCCATTCGTGCTGGCGTGGCTCGTATGGCCCGCCCTGACGGAAAGCGTTTAAAGAAACAAGAACGAAGACGAACACCTGCGCTTCGCTCGAACCGGGAAATTCAAGCCGTGTCCATCTATCCGGTCTTCGATTGGGAATCCCGCTATGGCTCGCTTTGCCTGAGTCCCGTCAGACCGATTTCGGAAACGCTGCTCGATGCAGATCATCCGGCACGTCTTTTCCATTGCTTCTGGGAAGCGCTGCCCCGTGCCCCCCTGCCGGAGCGCAGCACGCTCGATCCGCGGCGCTTTCCCGCTCTGCTGAAATGGTTCATGATTCTGGAGCGAGAGGTTGCTCTGGGAGCAGATGAAAGAGGAAAGGGGGAGGAAAGCGGCCCCGGGATCGACTATCGGGTGCGTCTGCACGGCACCGCAGCGGCGCAGATGATGTACGAGGATCAGACCGGCCGGCGACTTTCCGAATTCTGTGAGGGCGAATGTCTGCGCTCGCGCCTGGTCGCGATGGAAACCACCCTGCGCGAGGCGCGGCCGGTCTTCGGCCGTTCGACGATCACCGGGCATGGCAAGGCGACGGTGGAAGTGTCGCTCGGCATGTTCCCCTTTACCGGACGGGATGAATCGTCTCCCCAGATCCTCGTCGTCGCGGCGCCGACGGACCGCATGCTCCGTTTGAGCATGTAATCGGCTTCTCGCCGCGACAGGCGAACTGTGCGAACGAAACATCCACCCATCAGAAATGGCCGGGAAAGAAGGCTGGCGGGCGCCCGGTAGGGGAAGCGGGCGCCCGCCAAGTCGGCGTTGACAGGGAGGGGAGTCAAACGCCGCTTTCGGGAACCGTCGAAAATCGGGGGGCACCGACGGTTCCCTGTTTTCCGGCCGGGTGGGGGGGAACCCGACCGGGTTCAGTCACCCGAGTCCTTCTTGGACAGCAGGCCGAACT
>RFIU01000328.1 GCA_003695555.1 Alphaproteobacteria bacterium | reverse complement strand
GGCACGTTTGCCGGACACGACCGGGCGCGCAGCGCCTTGCTGTATCTGCTGGTATTGTATTACAGTTTGCAGGCCTTCGCGCAGGTGGTGCTGGCTATCACCGAGCCGCGCCCGGAGGTACAATTGCCCGCCGCCGGCAATCGCGAACCTCTCTCACCGCAACGTGATGGCGCGGCAAAAGGGGCTGGCGGCACGCGCGCGGGCATATTAGATAGCCTGCCAGCAGGAACGAACCGAGGCGGGGAACGGATGGCCAGGATCACCTATATCGAGTTCAACGGCACCGAACATGTCGTCGATGTCCACAAGCGCAATGGTCTCGTCGACGGGCTGCAACCGCTTGACGGCGGGGTGAGCGTCCATCTTGCCTGCCATGCGCGCGCCCAGAACATCGGCGCGAAGGCGGCCGAGATGCTGCGCCTCATCCCCGACACGCCCGTCGATGTCGTCGAACGCTGCTCGGGCCACGGCGGCAAATGGGGAATGATGAAGGCGCATTTCGACACCGCCTGCAAGGTCGGCCGGCCGGCGGCGCGTACGCTCGTGCGACAGAACCGCGCCCACCGCTGTTCGGAATGCCCGCTCGCCGGCTGTCACCTCGAGCAGCTCGTCGAAATGCAGGGCGAGCCGGCCACCCCCGACCACGCACCGCACCCGATCGAGCTGCTGGCGCAAAGCTACGGCCTGGAATTCTGATCCGCCCGATCCATCCATTACGGAACCGTAACGATTACTGATAATCAAGGAGAGACGGGATGCCGAAGAGCGAACGGACTCTGACCCGCGAGGATATTCTGCCGCTCGAGGAATATGCCCGGATCCGCAAAGACAGGCGTCGTGAGCATATCGCGCGCAAGAAGCGGCGGCGCCTCGCGGTCGGACCGCACGTGACGGTGATTTTCGAGAACTGGGACTCGATGTGGTACCAGGTGCACGAGATGCTGCTGGCCGAAAAGGGCGGCGAGGAGCAGATCGCCGACGAGCTCGCGGCCTACGCGCCGCTGGTGCCGAACGGGCATGAGCTGGTCGCCACCGTGATGTTCGAGATCGAGGACCCGGATCGCCGCGAACGGATTCTCTCGCGCCTCGGCGGGGTGGAGCACGCGATGGCGATCCGCTTCGACGGCGAGATCGTGAAGGGCGTGCCGGAACACGACGTCGAACGCTCGACGGACGACGGCCGCGCCTCGTCCGTCCACTTCATGCACTTCCCGATGACCGACGAGCAGGCCGCGAAGTTCAAGGCGACACAGGGCCCCGTCATCTTCGCCATCGACCACCCCCACTACCGCCACCTTGCCGTCATCCCGCCCGAGGTGGTCGAAGAGCTGAAGGGGGACATTAGGTAAGGAGCGGCCATCGGCGTCCCTTTTCTCGTCCTGCCGATCCTGTGTTATCGTTACTCCTTCCGCCGCCCATGGCAGGGCCACTTTATGGTATCGGCGAGTGGCAATGATGGATGCTTTTGCCGGCCGGCATTCTGGATGAAAGTTGCGTGGGGGGCGGTTTGGCCACGCCAGCAATGAGAGGGGAGCTTCATGCCTCCGTGCCGTTCGACCCGCCTGCGCACCGTCTTTCGCTTCGGCCTGCTGCTCGCTCTTGTTCTGGTCGCGCTTCAAGGCGCCCTCGCCGGGCCGGACCCGCGACGAATCCGGGCCAAGGCGGCACGTGCCGTCGCCCATCTCGAAGAATGGGTGCGTGAGGGACGCGACGTATCGATGATCGTGCCCCGGATGCGGCAGGTCAAGGTGCTTGCCGACCATGGCCGACTGGCCGAGGCCGACGCCCTGCTCAATGACATTCTTGCACGCTTCGAGGCCGGCGAGCGCGGCACCGCCGGCAGGCAAGCTGCAGGGGATGCCGGTCAGAACCGCATCGACGAGTTCGTCAACGATCGCCTCGTTCGGATCATGGGATACGACGGCGACGCCATGGAGCCCTTCGTGTCCGCCGATGGGCGATATCTTTTCTTCAACAACGCCGGTGGAAAGACAGGCAAAGACATCTTCCACGCCGAACGAATCGACGACACGCACTTCCGTTTTCTAGGACCCCTCAGCGGCGTCAACAGCCCTGCCGTCGATGGTGTGCCGACAATGGACCGGACGGGGCGCTTCTATTTCGTCTCGACCCGAAACTATCGTCCCGGCAGCCTGGCCACGATCTACGCAGGGAAATTCCACGACGGCGAAGTCGGTGACATCCACCCGCTGCCCGAACTTGCCGAAGGACGTTTCGGCTGGCTCAACATGGACATCGAGGTCAGCCGCGACGGCCGCACCATCTATGCCACGCAGACATGGTTCGGGGATGGGCCGCCGCCGACGAAATCCCGTTTCTTTCTTGCTCGTCGGGTCGGTGATCATTTCGTGCCACAGCCGGATTCGGCTGCGATCTTCGCGTCCATCAATGCGGACGAGGTCGTCTATGGCGCGACTCTTTCCGCCGACGAACGGGAAATCCTCTATACCCGGTTGCGCCGAGAGAACGGTGCCCTGCATCTCGATACGATGCGTGCCGAGCGCCCCTCACGCGACGTCCCCTTCGGCCGGCCGCGCATCGTCAGCGCGATCACCGGATTCGCAGAGGCGCCGGCTCTCGGCCCGGACGGTCGGCGGCTATACTACCACAAGAGAAACGGTCTTACCGGCCGTTTCGAGATCCACGTGCTGGAGCGTCGGCGCTCGCCCCCTCACAGGCGGTAGAACAGGCCGATGCCGCTGAGCATGACATTGAAGGCGAGGCTGATCCGCTCGCCGCCCTTGGTCGGCACCTCATAGCCGTGCTTGATCTGGCTGGGGAAGAGATAGGCGATACCGGTCTCGGACGGATAGGCGACCTGATTGGCGGTGAAGATGGTCTGTTCGCGCGTCGCGATGGCGATATAGGGCTGGGTGTTCATCTCCGGCTTCTCGAACATCAGCGGCGCGCTGAAATTCGGATCCGCCTTCAGATAATAGACGCCAGAAATCACCGAATTGCCGTGATAGTGCATCCGCTGGAAGCCGCCGAGCGGCGCTCGGTTGACCCATGCGTGGACGATCTCGAACCCCTCGTATTCATAGGCATAGACATTGTCGAGATAGTCCTTCACGCACTCTTCGAGAAAGCCGGCAAGCGCCTGAAAGCGCGCCTCTTTGAGGATATTGCGGTGCTGACTGGTCGATTCGGTCTTCGAGCCGAAATTGGGAAAGAATTCCAGCCCGTCGAGCGGGATGTCCTCATGTTTCTCATTGCGATAGCGCACCACCGCGCCGGCCGGGAAGATCGGCCGGACCTCGCCCTTCGACTTCTGCATCTCGCCTTCCCCCGTTGACGGCACGGCCCCTATCGCGACCGTGCCCCGGTTGCGCCCCGGCAGGTCAGCGCCCCCCTTGCGCCGGCCGCCGATCACGATTCATAGAACGCATGGACACATTCTGCAATGGATCCATCTCTAATACGCGAAGATCCTCTCGGTAATGCACTCATGCGCGGGGTGGCTGCGCATCCGCTGCCAGCTGCGTTCGCTCGGCCTCCTTCCCGGTCGCCGCAAGCAGGGCGGCGATCGCATCGCTGCGGACCGGCGGGATCGGCCGGTGGGTGGCGGCGAAGGCATGACGGGCGAGGAAGTGGCCGGTCAGGCGAAAGCCCTGCTCCAGCTCCTCGTCATCCGAAGGGCCGGCATTCGCGCCGGGACGCAGGAAAGCCGGAAGATCGAGCAGACGATCGACCCAGGGTGCGCCGGCCTCGCGCGAGACGGCGCGGCCCGACTTCGGTGAGACATGGGTCAGATCTTCGCTGCTTCCCGTTACCGCGCAGCATGCGAGATCGAGCCCGAAGCCGAGATCGGCGAGCAGGCCGAGCTCGAAACGCACCAGCCCTTCGCCGAGGCGCAGCGGTGGCGCATCGGAGATCGTCAGCAGTTCCAGCAGACCGGCAAGCCCGGCATGAATGCGCGGATAGGGATGACGTTCGGGCACGATGCCGAGCACCAGCGCCACTGCCGCCAGCATGAGCTTCAGGCGCAGCGGGTCGCCAAGGATGCTGCCGGCATGAAGGGCGGCAGGCTCGACCCCGAAATGGCCGAGCTGATCGGCAAGCCGCGCCCGCCAGACGAGATCGAGACGGTTGCCCGGCTGCAGCAGCGCCTGTTTCGCGCGCGACGCACCGCCATGCACCAGCGCGCACCAACGACCGTGCCCGGCGCTCATCACGTCGAGCAGGGCATGCGCCTCGCCGTGGCGGCGCACCGCCAGCACGATGCCTTCGTCACGCCATTCGATCATGCAGCGTCCATAGCCGATCTTCGGACGCCGAGAAAGCCGGGAGAGCACTCAGCGGTCCGGTGCGCGGTGACGCGTGGCAAAGCGGTGACGCGTGGCAAAGAAGAGTTCGGCTGTCAGCGCACGTAATCGAGACCGAGTTCGAGATAGTGGCGGCGCTCGTCCTGCCAGCGTTCGGAAACCCGCACGAAAAGGAAGAGGTGAACCCGCCGGGCGAAGATCTCCTCCATTTCGAGACGGGCGGCGCGGCCGATTTCTTTAAGCATCCGCCCGCCACGGCCGATGACGATCCGCTTCTGCGTCTCTCGCATGACATGGATCACCTGACGGATCACGACCGAGCCGTCGTCGCGCTCCTCCCATTCTTCGGTCTCGACCGCGATCTGATAGGGCAGTTCCTCGTGCAAGCGCAGATAAATCTTCTCGCGCGTGATCTCGGCCGCCATCACCCGATTGGCGATGTCGGTCACCTGATCGGGGGGATAGAGCCAGGGGCCTTCCGGCAGATTGTCGGCGAGCCACGCCTTGAGATCGGCGACGCCCTCGCCCCGGATCGCCGAGATCATGAAGATCCGCCTGGCGAGGCCCGTCTCGTCGAGACGACGGGCGAGTTCCAGCAGCACCGGCTTTTTTACCCGGTCGATCTTGTTGAGGGCGACGACGACCGACCGCCCCTCCTGCTTCAACCCGTCGAGGATCATCCCCACGCGCGCATCGATGCCGCGTTCGGCATCGATCACCAGCACCACCTCGTCGGCATCGCGCGCACCCTCCCAGGCGGCGGCGACCATCGCCCGGTCGAGACGACGGCGCGGTGCGAAAATGCCCGGCGTATCAACGAAGACGATCTGGCTGTCCCCGATCATCGCAATGCCCTTCAGGCGCATGCGCGTCGTCTGCACCTTCGGGGTGACGATCGCCACTTTCTCGCCGACGAGGGCGTTGAGCAGGGTCGATTTGCCGGCGTTCGGCGCGCCGATCAGCGCGACGAAGCCGCAGCGCGTGGATCGCTCTGCACCCGTCTCGTCCGCACCGGCCGCGCGGACGGTCTTCGCGGCCTTCGCCATTCTCTAATCCTTCGTCTTCGCTTTCGACTTCGATCGACTCGGACGTGAACGGCCCGCCGACGAATTCGTTCCCGCATCGAACTCGGCAAGCAGCCGCGCCGCCGCCTGCTGCTCGGCGGTACGCTTCGAACCGGCCTTCGCGCGTGCACTGCCCCGGCCCGGCACCACCACCTCGATCTCGAAGACGGGGGCATGGTCGGGGCCTTCTTGGGCAGCAAGGCGGTATTCGGGCGGCGGCCACCGGCGGCGATGCAGCCATTCCTGCAATGCCGATTTCGCATCCTGATAGACGCCGGGCCCGCGCTCCAGACGCGGCTTCCAGTGGCGCATGACGAAGCGGCGCGCCGCTTCCAGCCCGGCGTCAAGATAGAGCGCACCGATCAGCGCCTCCATGACGTCGGCAAGCACCGCTGCCTGCCGCTGGACGCCGGCCCGGGCAGCACCCTGATCGAGACGAATGAGGTCACCGATGGCCAGTTCTTCGGCGATTTCGGCCAGCGCCTCCTTGCGCACCAGGGCCGCCAGCCGGCGGTTGAGGCGGCCTTCCGGCTCATCGGGAAAGCTGTCATAAAGCCAGTGCGCGACGATCAGCCCGAGCACCCGGTCGCCGAGAAACTCCAGCCGCTGATAGTGGTGCTTTTCCCCTGTGCTCGGATGGGTGAGCGCGCTCAGCAGCAGCCCAGAATCGCGGAAATGATGACCGGTGATCGTCTCGATCCGTACGACGAGATCATCATGCAGACCGTCCGCCGGCATGTCACCGGCGCCATTCTCGCCGCCCGGATGCGGCCCGCTCATCCTTTCCGTCCGCCGTGCGCTGGCAGTGCCGGGTCGGCCGGCTGAGGGGCGTCTCGCTGCCCGCCGTCTCCAGCCGGGGCGCGATGAT
>RFIU01000327.1 GCA_003695555.1 Alphaproteobacteria bacterium | reverse complement strand
GCGGGTGCGGTTGCTGCTCGGCCGTGACGGCGAGGTGACGCTTTCCGCCCGTCCGCTGACGCCGATACCGGTGCCGGTACCGGTGGTGCCGTGGCCGGCGCCGTTCGCCGCCGATGATCCGCGGGTCGCCCACAAGACGAGCGACCGGCGGCCTCTGGAGGCGGCACTGGCGGCGGCCGGCGCCCGCCATGGCGCGCGCGAGGTGCTGTTCTATGATCCTGCCGACGGACAATTGCGCGAAGGGGCCTGGACGACGCTCTTTCTCGAAAAGGGCGGAAAACTTCTTACGCCGCCGCTTTCCGCCGGCATCCTGCCGGGAATCCTGCGGGCGGAACTGATTCGCAATGGCGATGCGAAAGTGGCGCGACTGTACATTGATGACCTGAGGCGCGCCGATTCCCTGTGGATCGGCAACAGTCTTCGCGGCCTGATGCGGGCACGACTGTGTGACGGATGACCGCAAGATCGAATCCCCGCGCATTCAGGCGGAGGGAAAGAACCGATCCTGTCCGGTCGAAATCCAGCCATGATAATGCCCCATTTCGTTAAATAATCATTCATCGATTGCCGCTACATTTGTTGTCTGTACGGTAATCGGATGTCGTCGATTCGATGTGAACGTCCCAACGCATCTTGATGCCGACTTGGCTGAAGAATGCGGGACCCTTGGGATCCGGGATGCACAGGCGGCGGCAGGAGAAAGAACATGGGCGTACAGCCGAAATCGATACAGTCCGAAACAGCGCAGTCGCTGCTGGCGCAGCAGTTGATCCGTCATCTCGGTTTCGACGCGGCCGAGCAGACCTGCAGGGAAAACGGCTGGGACGGAATTCTCGAAGAGGTCCGTCGCCGCAGGGCGCTGATTCACGCCCCGGCCCATTCCTGACCACCCGGGTCTGCCGCGTTGCGATACACTTTCGTTCCTTCTTGCGGCGGTCGCTGCAGTCGATAGAGGATTGCGCGAAAGGCCTCCATCGCTGATCGAGCCGGTCGAAGATTCACCAGATTTTCCAACCTTCTTCCTCCCGCTTGCATGTTTCGGATGGGATCGCGTGTCGTCGGCAATCCGACATGATTCTGTCGCATTCCTCTCGGCCGAGAAATTTTCTCTTGGCAAATCCCCTGTTTCTTGGATTATGAAGCCCGCTTTCGATTCCCGGGCGCTGAGGTCGGGAGACGGAGGTGACGCCGGATGCGGCAACCTTGCGCCGGCTTGTCCGATCGCATAAGCAAAGCGAACGCCTGCAGCCATTTCTGCCCTTGAGATCGATGCGAGGGTGGGCGGCGGTGTTCCGATACGATGTCGGACAGGCGCATGACGGTTGCAGGATTGTTCGGTCGTCCGTGCGGGAGAGGAGAGAGAGGCGCCCTGGTGGCAAGTCAGGCATCGGGGCTCGGTCGGGCTGGTTCTGGTACCGTTGGCGGAGCCGTGAGCGGCTCGATCCTGTCAGCGATGCTGTCAAGACCGATGCGGCGTCTGCTCTGTTTTCCGCTCCTGCGCATCCGTTGCTGCCCGTGGCTTTTGGTGCCGCGCGGTCGCGTCAAGACAGAATCGTCGCAGGATCGCCTGCGCTCACATTGGCAAGTCCTATGGGAAGAAAAATGCAATCACGACTGAAGAAGCTTGCGTGCTCCAGCGTGCTGGTCCTGGGGTTGGTCGGCCTTGCGCCGCTCGCCCATGCCCAGAACCAGGCGCCGGCCGCACCGGCCGCGCCGGCCAAGCCGGGACCTCGGCTCGATCAGGTCTTCGAGGAAGCGACGAAGATCAACAAGTTCGCCCAGGCCTCCCAGCAGCGCATCGACCAGGTGGCCGCCCAGGCCGACAAGCTGCTGCGTGAGTACAATGGCGTCCTGAAGGAGATCGAGAGCCTGAAGGCCTACAACGCGCAGCAGGAGCGGGTCATCCGGGATCAGAAGGCCAAGATGGCCGAGATCCAGAAGTCGATCGACGGTGTCGTCAAGGTTCGCCGGGGCATCACGCCGCTGATGCTGGAAATGATCCAGGGCCTGGAGAAGTTCGTTTCTCTCGACATTCCTTTCAAGATCGAGAAGCGCAAGGCGCGCCTTGAGCGTCTGAAGGAATACATGGACGCTTCCGACATCTCGCCGCCGGAAAAGTTCCGGCTCGTCCTCGAGGCCTATCAGACGGAAGTCGAATACGGCCGCACCATCGAGGCTTATGAAGGTTCGGTGAAGGTGGACGGCAAGGATCGCGAAGTCGCCTTCCTGCGCATCGGTCGCGTGGTTCTCGCCTATCAGACCCTGGACGGCGAGTATCAGGGTTTCTGGAACCGGCGCACCAAGAAGTGGGAGGCCCTTCCCGCGAGCTATTCGACGGCTGTTCGTGACGCGCTTCGCTTCGCCCAGAAGCAGGCCGCCCCGCAGCTTTATCTTCTTCCCGTCCCGGGTCCGGAGCAGGTCCAATGAAAAAGATTCTCCTTTCTCTCAGTCTCATTCTCGCCGGCGCCTGGGCGGGCCTCGCCCATGCGCAGGATAAGGCCGCCCAGGAGCAGAAGCCTGCGGCGGAGGATGTCAAGGCCGCCGATCTTGACGCGCTTCTCAAGCTCGTCGAGCAGGGGGCGTTGACCGAAAACAAGATGCATCGCCAGCGCGAGGCGGAATTCCGCGCACGCCGCGACCAGCAGCGTCGTCTGTTGCAGCAGGCACGCGCCGAACGCGATCGCGAGGCGGCCCGCGCGACCCAGCTGGAACGCCAGATCCAGCAGAATGAGGAAAAGCTCCGCCAGCTCAACGCCACCTTCCGCGATCGTCTGGGCGAGCTGAAGGAAATGTTCGGTGTCGTTCAGCAGGTCGCCGGTGACATGCGCGGTCAGATCGATGGCTCGCTGATCACCGTCGAGGTCGGCAAGGACGTCCGGGCCAAGGGGATCGAGGAGCTGATCCAGCGGGCGTCGAGCTCGACGTCGCTTCCCTCGATCGAGCTGATGAAGTCGCTCTGGGCCGAGATGATGCGCGAGATGGTCAAGTCGGCCGAAGTGACCAAGTTCGATCATACGGTCATCACGGCCGGCGGCGAGAAGAAGACCGTGCCGCTGGTGCGGGTCGGCAACTTCAATCTCGTCTCGGACGGCAAGGGCGTGTACTACAAGTACGATTCCGAGAACGACAAGGTCGTCGAGCTGCCCAAGCAGCCGGCACCGCGCTTCACCGCTTCGGCGAAGCGGCTGGCCGAGGCCAAGCCCGGCGAGACGGTCGCCTTCGGCATCGATCCGACGCGTGGCCAGCTTCTTTCGATGCTGGTTCAGGCGCCCTCGCTGCGCGAGCGCATCGACCAGGGTGGCGTGATCGGTTACGTCACGATCGTCATCGGCATCTTCGGTGTGCTGATTGCGATCTACAAGATGATCGCGCTGGCGATCGTCAATGCCAAGGTCCGTGCCCAGATGAAGTCGGAAACGCCGAAGCCCAGCAACCCGCTCGGGCGCGTGCTGATGGTCTATGCCGACAATCAGAACGTCGATGTCGAGACGCTGGAGCTCAAGCTTGACGAGGCGATCCTGCGCGAGACGCCCTCGCTCGAGCGCGGCCTGACGATCATCAAGCTGATCTCGGCGGTCGCACCGCTTCTCGGTCTGCTCGGTACCGTGACCGGCATGATCGCGACCTTCCAGGCGATCACGCTATTCGGTACCGGTGATCCGAAATTGATGGCCAACGGCATTTCGCAGGCGCTGGTGACCACCGTGATCGGTCTGGTCGTCGCGATCCCGACGCTGCTGCTGCATGCCTTCGTGTCCGGCATGGCCAAGCGGGTGATCCATGTTCTCGAAGAGCAGAGCGCCGGTATCGTCGCCCTGCACGCGGAAAAGGAGCACAGCGGTGCAAGCGCTGCTTGACGCCTATAACGCGATCCAGATCTTCATGGAGAAGGGCGGTCCCGTCCTCTACGGGGTCCTGATCGTCACCTTCTGGATGTGGATCCTGATCATCGAGCGGGTCTGGTACTTCTTCCTGGGGGCGCGGGCCGATATCCATCGGGTCGTCGCCGCCTGGGAGGCGCGCCCCGAGCGACGCTCCTGGTATGCGCACAAGATCCGCCAGGCGATGATCGCCGAGGTGTCGGAAAACCTTCAGGCCAATGTCGAGATGATCAAGACGCTGGTCGCCACCTGCCCGCTCGTCGGTCTGCTCGGTACCGTGACCGGCATGGTCACCGTCTTCGACGTGATGGCGGTGCTCGGCAGCGGCAATGCCCGTGCGATGGCCGATGGCGTCTCGAAGGCGACGATTCCGACGATGGCGGGTATGGTTGCGGCGCTCTCAGGGGTGTTCATGAGCAGCTGGATCGAGCGGCGCGCGAAGCGCGAGGCTGAGCGGCTTGCCGACTCGCTGACCATGGATCACTGACCAACCGCTTTCCCGGGCCTGCGGCCGATTGCCGACGGGCCCGGGAGTGACGATGATGAGGCCCGGCGATCCGGGCATGTGAACGTCGATGACGAGGAGGGGGACTGCGCCCGCCGGCGTGGGCCGCTTCTTCAGGACGGGAAAGGCCAAGATGCGCAAATTCAGCAGGAAGCAGGACGAGGCCGAGATCAACATGACGCCGATGCTCGACATCGTGTTCATCATGCTGATCTTCTTCATCGTCACTGCCTCATTCACCAAGGAATCGGGACTGGATATCAACAAGCCGCCGCCCAGCGAGGACCAGCCCAAGGATGACGAGAACAAGGCGCTGCTGATCCAGGTGGATTCCGCCAATCGGGTATTCATCAACATGCGGGTGGTCGATGTCGATTCGGTCCGCGCCAATGTCGAGCGCTTTCATGCCGAGCATCCGAAAGGGCCGGTGGTGATCCAGCCTGCGCTCGACGCGAAGGCGGGCGTCGTCGTCAGCATCTACGATCAGGCCCGGCAGGCGAACGTCTATAATGTCTCGATCGCCGAACCGCGCGAATAGCGGGCGGAAACGGCAATTCATGCGCGGCCGTCGGCAATACGAGCGGCCCCGGGGCAAGGAAGGATCATGAGAGAAGATACCGACCACCAAGAAGAAGAAATGGAAATCAACATGACGCCGATGCTCGACATCGTGTTCATCATGTTGATCTTCTTCATCGTCACGGCATCCTTCATCAAGGAGGCCGGGGTCAATGTCCAGAAGCCCAAGGCGGTGACGGCGGAAAAGAAGGATCAGGCGAGCATTCTGATCGCCATCACCGACAAGGACGAGATCTGGATCAACAAGCACAAGGTTGACCTGAAATCACTGCGCACCAATATTGAAAAGTTGCACGCGGAGAACCCGAAAGGAACGATTGTTGTTCAGGCCGACAAGAACGCCAAGGCCGGGACGATGCTCGCCGTGACCGAGGTGGTCAATGCCGCCGGGGTTCCCAGTGTGGCCATTGCAACCGAGGAGAAGCAGTGATGTTGGCACGCTATGCATCGGCTCTCGCGGTCGCCTCGATCGTCACCTTCGCCCTGTTCTATTTCATGCAGATGCTGGTGGCGAACCCGAAGATGCGGCTGTCGAACATCAAGCCGGTGGTCTTTACCGACGTGGTTCAGGTCGAACGGCCCGAAAACGTCAATCGCGAAACGCCGGAGGTCAAGAAGCCGGACGTGCCGGAGGCGCCGCCGCCGGATCTCAACATTCCGAAGGCGAGCGTTTCGGGCGTCAAGCAGGGCATCAGCTTCGATCGGGTCAGTCTCAATAACGGTCTGGATGTCAAGGGGGTGAATATCGGCACGCCGACCGACGGTGACTATCTGCCGCTGGTGCGCATCGAGCCGCAGTATCCCCGCCGCGCGGCCGAGCGCGGCATCGAGGGCTATGTCGTCGTCGAGCTGACGGTGACCGAGCTCGGCACGGTCAAGGACGTCCATGTGATCGAGGCCGATCCACCCGGCTATTTCGAGCGGGCGGCGATCCGGGCGGCCCAGAAGTTCAAGTACAAGCCGAAGGTCGTCAACGGCCAACCGATCGAGGTGCAGGGTGTGAAGTACATCTTC
>RFIU01000326.1 GCA_003695555.1 Alphaproteobacteria bacterium | reverse complement strand
GGCGGGGGCGGCCGGCGGCTTTCTCGGCTTGGTCGAAGCCGTCCGTCAACTGACCGGACGTCCGCTGGGCCGGGCCGCGGCCACGGCCACTACAGCGCTGGTTTCAGGCTATGGCATGGTCGATTACGATCGCGGACTGTGCACGGCCGCGGCGATCCTCGAGCGCGTCGGGGCGGAGGAGGACTGATGAACGAAGATCCGTTGCCTCCTATCGCACGCAGTCCCTTCGGCGAGATCTTCGATGCGATGGGCCGCTCGGCGAACGGCGGGATCGTGCTGCCGCGCTGTGGAGACTGCGGTGCATGGATCTATCCGGTACAGAACTTCTGCCGCCGCTGCCTTGGCGAGAATCTGCACGAAGAGCGGATCGCCGAAGCGCTCGGCACGCTGGTTTCCTGGACACGACTGCAAACCTCGCTGGAGCCCTGGTTTCGCGATCGGATGCCTTGGGATATCGGCCTTGTCCGGCTTGATGCCGGCCCGAACGTCATTGCCCATCTTGGCGAGGGTCTGGAGCGCCGGATCGGGGAGCGGGCCCGGGTCGTCACGGTGAAAGATGCGGCCGATCGGTGCGTGTTCGTCGCCCTCGACCCGTCACGCGATGTGCCGGGCGGGCGCACCTTGATGCTGGAGGATTTTGTGGTGGCGGCGTCCCCCATGACCAGAGACGAAGCAGCGGATTGAGGAGAGATCATGAGCAGGGAACAGGGTGCCGTCGTCGTCACCGGCGGCAATCGCGGCATCGGCGCGGCGATTGCCGATCGTCTGCTGGAAGACGGCTGGGATGTGGTTTCGATCGCCCGCCATCCACCGACACGCGAGCATCATCGCCTGCATGGTGTCATAGCCGACTGTGCCGATCCCGAGGAGCTGCGGCTGGCAGCAGCCGATATCGCGGATCGCTTTGCGGTGGTCGGTCTCGTCCATAATGCCGGCGTGATCCGTCCGGCCCTGCTCGAAGAGGTCGCGCTGGAGGATGTCGAATATCTTACCCGCTTGCATCTCGAGGCGGCGATCGTTCTCGCGCAGACCTTTCTGCCGACGATGAAACGCGAGGGATTCGGCCGGATCGTCAATATATCCTCGCGCGGTGCACTCGGTCTGGCAACGCGCAGCGCCTATGCGGCGACCAAGGCGGGCCTCATCGGCATGACACGCACCTGGGCGCTGGAGCTCGGCCCGCACGGCATCACCGCCAATGTCGTTGCGCCGGGACCGACCGTCACCGACATGTTTCACGAGATCGTTCCTGAAGACAGCGACCAAAAACGGGCCTTGGCGCGTTCGATTCCGGTCCGCCGTCTCGGCGAGCCCGAGGATGTCGCGCAGGCGGTCGCCTTTCTGTGCGACCGGCGGTCGGGCTTCATTACCGGTCAGACTCTTTATGTCTGCGGCGGGACGAGTGTCGGCTCGCTTCAGCTCTAGGGGATCGGCAGAGCTGCTCCGGCTTGCCATGGCGAGAGGCAGCGGGTATTCCTCATCGCTCGCAGTGAGGTCCCCGTAAAGGGGCCCCACCGGCTTGGGAGGCGTAATGTGGCTGAAGAGCGGGTCGGTCTCTATCCCGGCACCTTCGATCCGATCACCTACGGGCATATCGACATAACCCGACGTGCGGCCAAGCTCGTCGATCGGCTGGTGATCGGGGTCGCAGCGAACGCATCGAAGGCGCCGCTGTTCTCGCTGGATGAGCGGGTCAACATGGTTCGTGCCGAAACCCGAGCAGTGGCCGAACAGGAAGGGGTCGGCATCGAGGTGCAGCCCTTCGACGATCTGCTGATGCGCTATGCCGAGCGGATCGGCGCACGGATCATCGTACGCGGTCTGCGGGCGGTGTCCGACTTCGAGTATGAATTTCAGATGGCCGGGATGAACGCGGTGCTCAATCCCAAGGTCGAAACGGTCTTTCTGATGGCCGATGCCAAGTATCAGCCGATCGCCTCGCGCCTGGTCAAGGAGATCGCCGCCTATGGCGGCAACATCGATTCCTTCATACCGCCGCGCGTCGCGCAGGCGATCCAGAACAAGATCATGGCCGAGCGCGGCGGCTATCGTGCCGGCTGATGCGGCCGACGAACGAAGAGGGGAAGCACGCGAACGATGGTCGGACAGGAACGCAATGGAATGAACCTCGCTCAGTTGCTGATGCTTGCCGCCTTTCTCGTCGGGGCGCTCGCGATCGTGCTCGTCGTGCGCTGGAACCGCGAGGCGCATGCCGCCACCGGTCAGGGCGAGGAGGCGGCCGCACCCGCGATCCCCGACCCGAACGATCCGGAAAATCTGCTCTATCTCGATTTGGAATGCGGTCGGGTGGTGATCTGGATGCGTCCCGACAAGGCGCCGCACCATGTTGAACGGATCAAGACCCTCGCACGACAGGGCTTCTATGACGGGGTGATCTTCCATCGCGTTATCAACGGCTTCATGGCCCAGACCGGCGACCCGACAGGTACTGGACGAGGGGCGTCGCCTCTGCCCGACCTGAAGGCGGAATTCAACGACCTGCCCCACATGCGCGGCACCGTTTCGATGGCGCGCGGCACCGCACCCGACAGCGCCAACAGCCAGTTCTTCATCATGTTTTCGCGGGTTCCATCTCTCGACGGTCGCTATACGGTATGGGGGCGTGTGATCCGGGGCATGGAATGCGTCGATCAGATCGCGCGCGGCGAGCCGCCTGCCAATCCGACCAAGATCCTTCGCGTACGGGTTGCTGCCGATGTCGAGAAGGAAGCGACGAAGGGTTCAACGC
>RFIU01000031.1 GCA_003695555.1 Alphaproteobacteria bacterium | reverse complement strand
GGGTAATGTTGCTCGAGCGGCTCGCCGCAGACTGGCGCGAGAATCCCCCGAAGGGTCCGGTGATCGCTGCCGGTTCGACCGGCTCGGTCCCGGCGACCGCCGACCTGCTGGCGGTGATCGCCCGGCTGCCGCAAGGTGCCGTGATCCTGCCCGGGCTCGACCGGACGCTTGACGACGAGAGCTGGAAGGCGCTCGCCGAAGGAAAGCATCCGACGCACCCGCAGGCAATGCTCGCACGCCTACTCGCACATCTCGGGCTGCGCCGCGATCATGTGCGCGACTGGCCGTTGACCAAGACTGACCGGCTGCGCGTTGCGGCCCGCGCCTTACGCATGACGCAGATCGCCCATGCCATGCACCCGACGAAACTGGACCCTGAAGAGGGTTGTCCCGACCCGGACGCGCTTGCCGGCTTGCAGCGGATCGACTGCAGGGAACGCAGCGAAGAGGCGCTGGTCGCCGCCCTGCTGATGCGTGAAACGCTGGAAGAGCCGGAACGCACCGCTGCGCTCGTGACAGCCGACCGGGTTCTGGCGCGTGCCGTCCGGGCGCAGCTCGCGCGCTGGAACATCAGTGTCGACGACAGCGCCGGCGAACCGCTCTCGCTCAGCCCGCCGGCCCGTTTCCTGCAGCTGGTCGCAAGCACGTTGGCCGAGGATTTCGCCCCGGTGCCGCTGCTCTCGCTGCTCAAGCACCCGCTGTGCGCGCTCGGGGAGAAATCGGGCAATGCGCGTGCCTTCGCCCGACGTCTCGATCGATTCGAGCGCAAGGGCCGATTTCTGCTGCGCGGACCGCGCATCGGTGCTGGCCTTGCCGGCCTGCTTGCGGAGGCGGAGAAGCTCTCGCTGCCAAAGCGCGATTGCAAACGGATCGCCCGGCTGAATCAGATCTTCGCGCCCCTCACCGGCCTGTTCGAGGATAGGCACGAAGAGCGGGCAGGCCTGCCCGAGCTGATCAGCGCGCATCTCGCTGTCGCCGAGGCGCTTGCCGATACCGGTACCGGCGACGGAGCGCGGCGGCTGTGGGGCGGGGATGCAGGCGAGAAGACGGCGCTGGTCATGGAACGGCTGCGCGAAGGCGCGCTGCACGGCATCATGGTCGAGCGCGACGAATACGCCGGGCTGATCACCGCCGTGCTCGAACGCGAGAGCCTGCGCCGGGCTTGGGGCGGACATCCGCGTCTGCAGATCCTCGGCACCATCGAGGCGCGTCTGTTCCACGCCGACCGGATGATTCTTGCCGGACTCGATGAAGGATCCTGGCCGCCGTTGAACGAACCGGACCCCTGGCTCAATCGTCGAATGCGGGCCGAACTCGGCCTGCCGCCGCCGGAACGCAGGATCGGCCAGTCGGCACACGATTTCGTGCAGGCCTGCGGTGCCGAAGAGGTCTGGCTGCTGCGCGCCGAGCGGATCGACGGCGTGCCAACAACGCCTTCGCGCTGGCTGCAGCGCCTGTCGGTTCTGTCGCGAGAGGCGGACAAGCCGCACGATGCGCCCGCGCCGCTGGCCTGGGCGCGACGGCTCGGCGAAGCGCCCGAGGTCCGTTCCTGCCCACCGCCCGCACCGCGGCCCGCTGCGGCGCTGCGGCCGAAGCGCATCTCGGTCACGGCGGTCGAGACGCTGATGCGCGATCCCTACAGCTATTATGCCCGCCACATTCTCGGGCTTGACGAGCTGCCGGCGCTCGACGCCGAAACCGGACCGGCCGAGCGCGGCATCCTGCTCCACGACATCCTGCATCGCTATCTGGCCGAGCGCATGACCCGCGATATGCCGCTGGCACGCGCGAAAGAGCGTGATCGCCTGCTGGAAATCGCGCATGCCGCCTTCGCCGATTTCTCCAACCGGCCGGCGGTGCGCGCCTTCTGGTGGCCGCGTTTCCTGCGCATTGCCGAGGCGTTTCTGGATCTTCAGAAGCAACGGGAAGCCGACGGGGTCCGTCCCGTTCTGCTGGAATCGAAGACGGAAATGGCGCTGCTTGACGACCGCGTGACGCTGGTCGCCAAGGCCGACCGGATCGACCGCTCGCCTGACGGGGTGGAGCTCATCGACTACAAGACCGGTAATCTGCCTGAGGCCAATCGCATCGCGGCGGGCTATGCGCCTCAGCTTCCGCTCGAAGGCTGGATGCTGGAACGCGGCGCTTTTCGGGCAAGTAACGGCAAGCCGCTTTCCGGTCCGGTCGCACAGCTCTCCTTCTGGAAGCTCAAAGGTTCCGGTGACACGCCGATTGAACGAAAAAGAATCCAGGATCATGAGGCCCGCATCGCCGAAGCGGCGGTGGGGGCACAGCGGTTTCTCGAACGCTATCTGCAGGGCGATGCACCGTTTCTGAGCGAACCGCGCGCGGGGTTGGAAGCGTATCCCGCCTATGCGCATCTCGCACGCAGGGATGAATGGGCCGGCCTGCCCGAACTCGACTCGCCGGATGATGACGGCAAGGGGAAGAGTTGATGAACGAAAACCCTTCTCCTCCCTCACCTTGTGTCACCGCTGCTGACAGGCGCGCGCCCTATTCATCCGATCAGCGTCGGGCGATCGACCCTGCCGCGCATGCCTGGGTTACCGCTTCCGCCGGCACCGGCAAGACGCATGTGCTGACCGGGCGCGTGCTGCGCCTGATGCTCGCCGGCACACCGCCCGATCGCATCTTGTGCCTGACCTATACCCGTGCGGCGGCTGCCGAGATGACCAACCGGCTGCTCGCGACGCTGGCCCGCTGGGCACGGCTCGACGAGGCGGCGCTCGATGTGGCGCTTGCCGGCCTGCTCGATCGACCGCCTGCGGCCGATGAAAGACAGCGTGCGCGGGCACTCTTCCTCGAGGTGCTCGATTTGCCGGAAGGCCTGCATATTCACACGCTGCATGCCTTCTGTCAGTCGTTGCTCTCCCGCTTCCCGCTCGAAGCCGGCCTCGCCCCGCACTTCAAGGTGATGGAAGAGGGGGAAGCGGCGGAACTGTTCGGTGACGCCCTGGCCCGCATCACCGCGCGCGCTGCCCGCGAACGGCCCCTGGAGGATGCCTTTGCCCGACTTGCCGGTGATTTCGACGATCAGCGCATCCACGAACTGCTGCACGCCCTGCTCAAGGATCGGGGCAAGCTGTTGGACGGGCTTGAAGAGTACGGCGGCATCGAGGGTTGCGCGGCGGCCGTACGTCGCCATCTCGGCCTCTCACCTCGCAAAGTGGGGGAAAATGCCCGCGCGCGCCTGCTGGAGGCTTTCTTCTCTCCCCCCGATTTCGATAAGGAACGCCTTAGCCTGCTGGTGGAAACAGGCGCCCGGGCCGGCAAGAGAGAGGGGTCGCAATTCGCCGCAGGGCTCCGCGAATTTCTGCCGGCCCCGCGCGGTGATCTGGTGGCCGCCTTCACCCGCTATCGCAAGATCTTCCTGACGGACAAAGAGAGCGAGCCGAGAAAGTTCCGCAGCAAGGCGCTGAAGGAAGACCCCGAATTCGCCGGAGCTTTCATGGAGGAGGCCGAACGGGTGAAGGAAGCATCGCGTCAGCTCTGCCTGCTCAATGCGGCGGAGGTGACGGAAGCGCTGCTGCGCATCGGCGGGCCGCTGGTGATGGAATACGAGCGCCTGAAGCGCGATCGCGGCGCACTCGACTTTGATGACCTGATCGCCCGCGCCATCGCCCTGCTGTCCGACGAAGCGCGCGCACTCTGGGTGCTTTACAAGCTCGATGCCGGCATCGACCATGTCCTCATCGACGAGGCGCAGGACAGCAACCCGGACCAATGGGCGCTTATCCGTAAACTGACCACCGAATATTTCGCCGGTCACGGTCGCCGCGAGGACGGTCACGGAACCGTTTTCGCGGTCGGCGACATCAAGCAGTCGATCTTCCGCTTTCAGGGCGCCGAGCCCGACTCCTTCCTCACCGCGCGAGACGATTTCGAGCAATGTGCGAAAGATGCCGGCCACGACTTCCACAAGATCCCGCTCGACACCTCCTTCCGCTCAGGCGAAGCAGTCCTTCGGCTTGTCGATGCGGTCTTCTCCTGCGGGGAGGCACAGGACTGGCTGAAGCTCGAAGGACGCACCCTTCACCACAAAGCCCACCGCAGCGGCGTGCCGGGACTGGTCGAACTCTGGCCGCTCGAAAAGGTGCCGGTCGAAAAGCAGGCAGACGAGGCGGCAGACGACGACATTCCCGAAGCCTGGCGCCCGGCGGAGGTCCATACCGGCCGTTCGGATCCCGAAAGCCGGCTGGCGGTGCGCATCGCGGAGCGCATCCGCCGGATGCTCGACGAGGGTGAGCGGTTGGAATCGGAAGGCCGGGCGATCCGACCGGGCGATATCATGGTGCTGGTGCGCCGCCGTTCGCGCTTCGTCGATCGGCTGCTGCGCGCCCTGCGCGAGGCGCGGATACCGGTCGCCGGTCGCGATCGGCTGGTGGTCGATGAACATCTTGCGGTGAAGGATCTGCTGGCGGCGATGCGCTTTGCGCTGCTGCCCGAAGACGACCTCAATCTCGCGATTCTGCTAAAGAGCCCGCTCATCGGACTGGACGAGGAAACGCTGATCGCTCTTGCCGCAGGGCGCGAGCCGTCGCGCGAAACTCTCTGGTCACGCCTCGTCGCGGCCGCACAAAAAAAAGAAGACGGCATCGAAGGCCTGGCCCATGCCCGGCTTGCCGGCTGGCTGGAGCGTGCCGATTTCGTACCGCCCTACGAGTTCCTTGCCGATATCCTGTTCCGGGAAGGCGGCCTGCGACGGCTTGCCGAACGGCTCGGCGAGGAGGTCACCGATCCGATCGAAGAGCTGCTCGATCTGGCCGTCACCTATGAGCGCACGCAAGCACCCGGTCTTCAGGGATTTCTCGCCTGGCTGGAACATCACCGGCTGGAGGTGAAGCGCGATCTGGAGGCGGGCCGCGACGAGGTGCGGATCATGACCATCCACGGCGCCAAAGGACTGGAGGCGCCGATCGTCTTCCTGCCCGACACGGCGCAGGTGCCGCAGGAACAACGCGGACGCCTGATCTATTGGATGGAGAATACAAGGCCGACCAATCGGCCGTCCCCTTGTTCCCACCTGCCGGTCGCCGCACCACGCAGCAAGGCGGATATCCACGAACCCCTCGATCGCTATGAAACGAAGCGCCTAGCCGCCGAGGAAGCGGAATACTGGCGTCTGCTTTATGTCGCGCTGACGCGGGCGCGCGACCGGCTCTACATCGCCGGGTGGGAGACGAAGAGGAATGCCAAGGCGCAGACCTGGTACAAGCGGATTGCGGCCGCCTTCGACGAACTGGAACCGGTCGAGGAAATCCCTCTCGACGGCGGACAGATGATCCGGCGCCACCGCTGCGGTGAGATGGCTGCGACGGCGGGGACCGACAGCCTGCCTCAAGCCGTTGCGCCGTCACCTGTCGCCCTGCCCGACTGGATCGACCGGCCCCCGCCTGAGGAGAAGACGAGCCGTCGCCCGATCGCGCCTTCGCATCTCGAGGAAGAGGGCGAGCGCGACGGCGCGCCGCCGATCAGTCCTGCCGCGGACGATGCAGAACGCCGCTATCTGCGCGGTCGGCTGCTCCACGAACTGCTGGAACATCTGCCCGACCTGCCGCCGGAAGAGCGCAGAAACGCCTGTCGTCGCCATCTGGAAAATCCCGCCTTCGCGCTGACGGAAAGCGAGATCGCGGCCTGGACCGACGAGGTGACGGGCATTCTGGACGATCCGCAGTTCGCGCCGCTCTTCGGGCCCGCATCGCGCGCCGAAGTGCCGGTCAGCGGCAGGGTCGCCGGCGCCATGGTCGTCGGCCGCATCGACCGGCTGGCAATTCTCGATGACCGCATCCTGATCGTCGATTACAAGACGCAGCGCCCGCCGCCCGAGCGGGTCGAGGATGTGCCCGCCGGCTATCTGCGGCAGATGGCCTGCTACCGCCGGCTGCTCGCCGATCGCTGGCCCGATCGACGGATCGAGGCCGCCCTGCTGTGGACTGCGGCGCCGCGCCTGATGGCCCTGCCGGCGGAACGACTGGAG